>NZ_JBBBEM010000021.1:0-63074 GCF_037154035.1 Kineococcus sp. G2
GGGGCGGCCGCCGCGCGGCGGCCGCCCCGGTTCAGGGGTGCGTCAGCCGATCTGGTTGGCGAGGTCGCCGGAGGCGCTCTCCCAGGCGTCCGCGGGGCTGACGCCGTTGGTCTCCACGGACAGCAGCGCCTGCACGAGGGCGGACTTCACGACCGCGTCCTCCTCGCCGAGGACCTGGGTCGGGGCCGCCTCGGCCGCCTCGGAGAAGACCTTCCCGATGGGTGCGCCCTGGAAGTACTCGTCGGTGGCGCCGGCGACCAGGTCGAACGCCTGGGTGTTGGAGGGGAAGTTCCCGCCGGTCTCGAACACCTTGGCCTGCTGCTCGGGGTCGGTCAGCCACTTCACGAGCTCGGCGGCCTCCTCCTTGTGCTCGCTGGAGGCGGGGATGCCGAGGTAGGCGCCGCCCCAGTTGCCACCGGCACCACCGGGCAGCGAGGTGACGTTCCACTTGCCGGCGCCGGCGTCACCGGCCTTGCCCTTGATGTAGCCGACCATCCACGCCGGGCAGGCGATCGTGGCGAAGGTCCCGGCACCGAAACCCGTGTCCCAGGCGGGGTCCTCGAACTGCTCGAGCTTCGCGGTCAGGCCCTGCTCCGCCGCGGTGGCAGCGGTGTCGAAGGCCTCCTTGACGGCGGGGTTGCTGTCCCAGATCAGCTCCCCGGACTCGTCGTAGTAGATCTCCTCCTCGGTGGAGATGATGGCGTTGTAGAAGCCGCCGGCGGAGTCCATCCAGGCGGTGCCCGCGGGCGCCTTGGCCTTGAACTCCTGGCCGAGGGCCACGTAGTCGTCCCAGGAACCCAGGCGGGCGGAGAGCTCGGCGGGGTCGGCGGGCAGGCCGGCCTGCTCCAGCAGATCGCTGCGGTAGCACAGGCCCATCGGCCCGATGTCGGTACCCATGCCGAGGACCTTCCCGTCCTCGGTGGTGGCGGCGGCGGACTTCCACTCGGGGTAGTTCTCCACCTGCTCGCCGGCCGCGGTGGTGGACAGGTCGGTCCACTTGTCGGGCTGGTTGGCGACGACGTCGGCGATGCGGCCGACCTCGATGCCCTGGATGTCCGCGGCACCGTTGCCGGAGGCCAGCTTGGTCTGCAGCGCGGGCCAGTAGTTGTTCTCGCCCTGGGTGGACTCGTACTGGATGCTGACGTCGGGGTTGAGCTGCTCGTACTCGTCGAACAGCCCGGCCTCCTCGTAGCCGAAGGTGCCGAAGAGGCTGACGGTCAGCGGGGTCTTGCCGTCGGCGGCGGCCGCGTCGGCCGAGCCGGTGTCGGTGGTGCTGCACGCGCTCAGCAGCAGGGTGCCGCTGAGAGCCATCGCCACGGCGGCCGCGGTCGTCTTCCGGGTGCTGGTCATGGGTGCTCCTCGGGGGCCGCCTCGGCGGCGGATCGACGTTGATCGGGACCATGCTGGTGAGAGCGCTCTCAAGCTCGGCTGCGAGGCAGTGAGAGCGCTCTCACGGGATGCGGAAAGAGTGGCCCCTGACACACCCGGTTGTCAACGCCCCCCTGTCACCGCCCCCTTCTCCACCACCCCCGCCCCGCGGTGATCAAGGAAGTGACAACTTCCTTGATCACCGCGGGGGCGAGACCACCGCGGGGTGGGGGGTGGGGGTGGGGCGAGGGTCGGCGACGAGGCGGGGAGGCGGTCAGGAGGTGGCGCGCTGCACGAGCGAGGTGGGCGCCACGACCGGAGCCACCGGAGGCTCGCCGTCGATCACCGCGAGCAGCATCCGGGCCAGCTCCCGGCCCATCTCGACGACCGGCTGACGCACCGTCGTCAGCGGCGGGGTGGCGGCCGAGGCCAGCGGGGCGTCGTCGAAGCCGACGACCCGCACCCGCCCGGGCACCGCCAGGCCCGCGGCGGCCAGGGCCTGCAGGACGCCGGCGGCCATCAGGTCGTTCGCGGCGAACACCCCGTCCAGGTCCGGGACCCGCGCGAGCAGCGCCTCGGTGGCCGCGCGCCCCCCGGCGACCGTGAAGTCGCCGCCCTCGGCGAGCTTCGCGCTGAACCGGTGGCCGTGCGCGCGCAGCTCCTCGCGGAACCCGGCCAGGCGGTCGTGCCCCACCCGCATGTCCATCGGCCCGGTGACGGTGACGACGCGACGGCAGCCGCGCTCGATGAGGTGCCGGGTGGCGGTGCGGGCGCCGCCGACGTTGTCGGCCGACACGTACGGCACCGTCGAGGCCGGGTCCAGCGGCTGGCCGGACATCACCACGGGGATGCCGGCGTCGGCCAGGTGCTGCGGCAGCGGGTCGCGCCCGTGCACCGAGACGAGGATCGCGCCGTCCACGTGCCCGCCGCGGGCGTAGCGCTCGAAGCGCTCCCGCTCGCGCGCCGTGGACAGCACCACGAGCACCAGCTGCACCTCCCGCTCGGCCAGCAGGGCCTGCGCGCCGGTGAGCACGAGCGGGAAGTACGAGTCGTTGAAGAAGCGCTCCACCGGCTCCACGACGACGAGGGCCACGGACCCGCTGCGCCGGGTGACCAGCGAGCGGGCCGCCTGGTTGGGCACGTAGGACAGCTCGGAGGCGGCGCGCAGGACGGCCTCGCGGGCAGCGGGGCTGACCCGCGCCGAGCCGGCGAGGACCCGCCCGGCGGTGGCGCGGGAGACGCCCGCGCGCGCGGCGACGGACTCCAGGGTCGGCGCGCTCGCGCTCGGCACGGCTCCTCCAGTTCTCGGGCCCTCGCGGGCGGCGGGCGGGTCAGCGGCGGCGGCGCGTCCCGCGCAGCCCCCGCACCCCGATCAGGGCGATGGCCGTGCCCAGCACGAGGCTGACGACCACGAGCACCAGGTGGACGAGGAGGAAGGGCTGCGGCCCGTCCTCGAACGACCTCGGATCGTTCCAGATGTTGCGCAGGAAGTTCGGCCAGATGAACCAGCTCCACACCCCGAACGCGATCAGGAACCAGCTGGTGCGCGCCGAGAGGACCACGGGCCCATCCTCGCAGAGCCCGCGCGCGGTCCGGGGCGGCGACGGCCCGGCGGTGCGGATCAGCGGCGTCGCAGGCCCCGCACGGCCCGGCGGGCGGCGACGACCGCCCCGGCACCGAAGGTGCCGGCCGCCACCGCCGAGGCCACCGCGGCCCGCGGGCGCCCGTCCGCGTCCTGCGCCTCCTCGGCGGGGTGCTCGGGCGGCATCGGCCCCAGCGGCACCCGGTACTCCGCGACGACGCGCTCCAGCAGGGCCTCGGCGTCCTCGGCCCGGGTGGCGGCCCAGGCGGCGGCCAGCAGGATGAGCCGGCCGATGAGGTTCATCAGGACCAGGATCACCACGAGGCTCGCGGCGGCCCCGAGGAACTCGTTGCCCTGGGCGCTGCGGCTGGCGATGCCGATGCCGAACTGCTTCAGCAGCCCGATGCCGACCCCGCCCAGCAGGGCCCCGGACAGCAGCCGGCGCAGCGGCACGTCGGCCCCGGGCAGCACGCGGAAGACGGCCAGGAAGGTGGCGGTGTCGATGCAGAAGGCCACGGCGAAGCCGGCGGCGGTCAGCAGCGCCTGCCCGGCGGGGGTGCTGTCCACGTCGAGGAGCCCCAGCAGCCACTCCCCCGCCCCCCGGGTGAGGACCACCGAGGTGACGCTGAGCGCCACGCCGAGGCCGATGACGACGAGGACGACGAGGTCGCGCGCCTTCAGCAGCACCGGGTTGCCGGCGCGCGCGGACTCGCCGAAGACGGCCCGGATGCCGCGGCGCATGGCGTCCACCCAGCCCAGCCCGGTGAACAGCAGGGTGCCCAGCGAGACGAGCAGGCTGAGCGTGAGGGTGGTGTCGTCGAGGTACTCGTCGATGTAGATGCCCGTCCCGCCCCCGGCGGGCGCGTACCCCGGGTGCACGAGACCCGGCAGGTAGTCGTCCACCCCCTCGACGAGGTTGCTCACGACGTAGTCGCGCACCTCGGGGAAGCCCTGCATGGTGAAGCCCAGCAGCGTCAGCGCCACCGCGAGCGCCGGGAAGACGGAGAAGAACGCGAAGTACGCGATGCCGCCGGCGAGGACGTTGCCGCGCGCGTCGCCGTAGCGCTGGTAGGCGCGCCCCGGGTGGGTCGCCCTCACGCGGGCGACGAGCCTGCCGGCGCGGCCGGTGACCTGCTGCACGACGCCCACCGGTGCCGGGCCCTCCCCTACGGTGCGGTGAAGCCGAACTCCTCCCGTGGCCGCCAGACGCCGTCGGCTCCGTGCTCGTAGAGGCTGAACCCCTTCACGGTGAAGGTCGCCTCCCAGTCCCGCAACACGAGCTCGGCCCGGTCCAGGGCCTCCTCGGGCACGTCGTGGGCGACGGTGACGTGCGGGTGGAAGGGGAAGGACAGGTCCCGGGTGAGCGGGCCGCGGCGCACCTGCCCCTGCAGCAGCTCGCACTCGGAGATGCCGTGCGAGAGCTGCACGAACACCACCGGCGAGACGGGCCGGAAGGTGGCCGTGCCGCGCAGGTGCACCTCGAACGGGGCGTGCAGGGCGGCGGTGCGCCGCAGGTGCCGGCGCACCTCGTCGAGCGCGTCCACCGCCAGCTCGCTGGGCGGCAGCAGGGTGATGTGCGGCGGCACCGCGTGGGCGGCGGGGTCGCCGAAGCCGGCCCGGTGGGCGGTCAGCTCGGCGGCGTACGGCTCGGGGACCGGGATGGACACGCCGATGGTGCGCGTGCCGGCGCGGGCCGGTGTGAGGGGCCGCCCCGGTGAGCGGGGCCGACCGAGGGCGCTCACCGCCTCCGGCCCACGAGCCCCACCCGCTCGTACACGCGGGCGAGGGTCTCCTCGGCGATGGCGTTGGCCCGCTCGGCGCCGCGGGCGAGGATCTCGTCCAGCGCGCCCGGGTCGGCCGCGAGCTGCTGCGCGCGCTCGCGCACGGGCCCCAGGGCGTCGGTGACGACCTCGGCGAGCTCCTTCTTCAGGTCGCCGTAGCCGCGGCCGGCGAAGTCCTCCTCCAGCTGGGCGATGCTGCGCCCGGACAGCGCCGAGTGGATCGACAGCAGGTTGGAGACGCCGGCCTTCTCGACGGGGTCGTAGCGGACCTCGCGGCCGGTGTCGGTGACGGCGGAGCGGATCTTCTTGGCCGTGACCCTCGCCTCGTCCATGACGTCCACGATGCCGCCCGGCGAGGAGGAGGACTTGCTCATCTTCGACCCCGGCTCCTGCAGGTCGTAGATCTTGGCCGTCTCCTTCAGGATGTACGGCTCGGGCACGGTGAAGGTGGCGCCGTAGCGGCTGTTGAAGCGCTGCGCGAGGTCGCGGGTCAGCTCCAGGTGCTGGCGCTGGTCCTCGCCGACGGGGACCTCGGCGGCCTGGTAGAGCAGGATGTCGGCGGCCATGAGCACCGGGTAGGTGAACAGCCCGACGGTGGTGCCCTCGGCGCCCTGCTTGGCGGACTTGTCCTTGAACTGGGTCATCCGGCTCGCCTCGCCGAAGCCGGTGAGGCAGGAGAGCACCCAGGCCAGCTCGGCGTGGGCGGGCACGTGGCTCTGCACGAAGAGGGCCGAGCGCTCGGGGTCCACGCCCGCGGCGATGTACTGGGCGGCGGTGATCCGGGTGCGCTCGCGCAGGGCCGCCGGGTCCGGGCCCACGGTCAGGGCGTGCAGGTCGACGACGCAGTACAGCGCCTCGTGCGTGTCCTGCAGGGCCACCCACTGCTTCAGCGCCCCCAGGTAGTTGCCCAGGTGCAGCGACCCCGAGGTCGGCTGCATCCCCGACAGCAGGCGCGGGCGCGCCCCCGTCCCCCGCACCGGTGACTGCTGCATGGACCCATCCTGCCAGCCGGGGAGCGGTTGACCGGCCGCGGGGCGGCCACCAGGCTGCGGTGGTGCGCGAGTGGATCAAGGGACCGGGACTGGCCTTCGGAGCGGACTACAACCCCGAGCAGTGGCCCGAGGAGGTGCGCGCCGAGGACGTGCGCCTGATGCGCGAGGCCGGCGTGACGCTGGTGTCCGTCGGGATCTTCGCCTGGGGCCTGCTGGAGCCGGAGCCGGGCCGCTTCGAGCTGGACCGGCTGGAGCGCGTGCTGGACGACCTGCACGCCGGCGGGGTGGGCGTGGACCTGGCCACGGCGACGGCCTCGCCGCCGGCGTGGCTCTCGCAGCGCCACCCCGAGGTGCTGCCGGTGGACCACGAGGGCCACCGGGTGGTCTTCGGCTCCCGGCAGAGCTGGTGCCCCTCCTCCCCCGTCTTCCGGGAGCGCTCGCTGCGGCTGGTGGAGGAGCTCGCGGGACGCTTCGGCGGTCACCCGGCGCTGCGGATGTGGCACGTGAGCAACGAGCTGGGCTGCCACAACGCGCGCTGCTACTGCGACGTCAGCGCCGCGGCCTTCCGCCGCTGGCTGACGCAGCGGTACGGCGACGTGGCGGCGCTGAACGAGGCGTGGGCGACCGCCTTCTGGAGCCAGCACTACACCTCCTTCGAGCAGGTGCAGGTGCCAGCGCGCTCCAGCTCCTTCCCCAACCCGGCGCACGCGCTGGACTTCGCCCGCTTCAGCTCCGACGAGCTGCTGGGCCAGCACCTGGCGGAGAAGGAGGTGCTGCGCCGCCTGACCCCGGACGTGCCGGTGACGACGAACTTCATGGTCTCGGCCGGGCTGGGCGGCATGGACTACGGCCGCTGGGCGCTGGAGCAGGACGTCGTCTCCAACGACCACTACCTGCTGCACACCGGCCCCACCGCGGTGGCGGACCCGCGCGCGGAGCTGGCGTTCTCCGCGGACCTGACCCGCGGGGCGGCGCGGGGCCCGTGGTTGCTGATGGAGCACTCCACGAGCGCGGTGAACTGGCAGCCGGTCAACCCGGCCAAGGCGCCCGGCGAGATGCTGCTGGACTCGCTGGCGCACGTGGCGCGCGGCGCGGACGGGGTGTGCTTCTTCCAGTGGCGCGCCTCGGCCGGCGGTGCCGAGCAGTGGCACTCGGCGATGGTCCCGCACGCCGGGGAGGACTCCGAGCGCTTCCGCGAGGTCGTGGAGCTCGGCGCGCTGCTGGGGCGGCTGGGGGACGTGCGCGGCGCGGCCGTCGAGGCCGACGTGGCGGTCCTGGTCGACTGGGTCAGCGCGTGGGCGATGGAGGCGCCCACGCTGCCGTCGGAGCGGGTGGGGCCGGTGGACGTGGCCCGCACCGCGCACCGGCTGCTGCGCGCGGCGCAGGTCGGGGTGGACGTGGTGCCGGTGGGTGCGCACCCGGACGACCTCGCGCAGGCGCTGGCGCGCTACCGCGTCGTCGTGGTGCCCACGCTGTACCTGTGCGACGACGCCACGGCGGCGGCCGTGCGGGCGGCGGCCGAGGGCGGCGCGCAGGTGCTGGTGACGTACTTCTCCGGTGTCGTCGACGAGACCGCCCGGGTGCGCCTGGGCGGCTACCCGGGCGCGTTCCGGGACCTGCTGGGCGTGCGGGTGGAGGAGTTCCACCCGCTGCTGCCGGGCGTGGCGAGCGAGCTGGACGACGGCTCGGTGGGCGACGTGTGGTCGGAGCTGGCCACGGCGGACGCGGACGTGGAGGTGCTGGCCCGCTACGCGGACGGCGCGGTCGCCGGGTGCGCGGCGATCACCCGGCGGGAGCTGCCGGGCGGCGGCGCCGCCTGGTACCTGGGCACGCTGCCCGACGACGAGGCGTTCGCCGGCCTGCTGCGCGAGGTGTGCGCCGCCGGCGGGGTGCGGCCGGTGGCGGAGGCGTCCGGCCCGGTGGACGTGCAGCGCCGCCGCCGGGCCGACGGCACCTCGTTCCTGTTCGCGCTCAACCACGGCGAGGAACCCGCCGCGGTGCGCGTCAGCGGGTACGACGAGGTCACCGGCACCGAGGTGGACGGCCTGCTGGACCTGGACCCCGGGCGCAGCGCCGTCGTCCGCGAGCGCTGACGCGCACCGGACCCCCACCGCTCCTCCCCCTCGCGCCCCCCGCGCCGCTCCGGCGCGGGGGGGCGCGGGCGGTGGCAGGATGGCGGCGTGGTGCACCTGGGTCAGTCCTCCAAGCTCGCCGACGTCCTCTACGACGTGCGCGGTCCCGCCCTGACGCGAGCCACGGAGCTGGAGCAGGCCGGGCACCGGGTCCTGAAGCTGAACATCGGCAACCCCGCCCCGTTCGGGTTCGAGGCGCCGCCGGAACTGCTCGAGGACATCGTCGCGAACCTGCCGGTGGCGCAGGGCTACTGCGACAGCAAGGGCCTGTTGTCGGCGCGGCGCGCCGTGGTGCAGCACACCGAGGCCAAGGGCGTCACCGGGGTGGACGTCGACGGCGTCTACATGGGCAACGGCGTCAGCGAGCTCATCGTCATGGCGATGCAGGCGCTGCTGGACGAGGGCGACGAGGTGCTGGTGCCCGCGCCGGACTACCCGCTGTGGACGGCGGCGGTCAGCCTGGCGGGCGGGCGCGCGGTGCACTACCTGTGCGACGAGTCGGCCGACTGGATGCCGGACGTGGAGCACCTGCGCTCGAAGGTGTCCGAGCGCACCAAGGCCGTGGTGGTCATCAACCCCAACAACCCCACCGGTGCGGTGTACGGCACCGAGGTGCTGCAGGACATCCTCGGCGTGGCCCGCGAGCACGGCCTGCTCGTCCTGTCCGACGAGATCTACGAGAAGATCCTCTACGACGGCGCCACCCACGTCTCGACGGCGGCGCTGGCCCCGGACCTGATGTGCCTGACGTTCAACGGGCTCTCGAAGGCGTACCGAGTGGCGGGTTTCCGCTCCGGGTGGATGGTGGTCTCCGGCCCGACCGGGCACGCCCGCGGCTACATCGAGGGCCTGGACCTGCTGGCGAACATGCGCCTGTGCGCCAACGTGCCCGCGCAGCACGCCGTGCAGGCCGCGCTCGGCGGGCACCAGTCCATCAACGACCTGGTGCTGCCGGGCGGGCGCCTCGCGGAGCAGTCCCGGCGCACGTGGGAACTGCTCAACGAGATCCCCGGGGTGAGCTGCGTGCGCCCGCGCGGGGCGCTGTACTGCTTCCCGCGGCTGGACCCCGAGGTGCACCGCGTCGACGACGACTACCAGCTGATCCTGGACCTGCTGGAGCAGCAGCACGTCTTCGTGGTGCAGGGCACGGGTTTCAACTGGCCCAAGCCGGACCACTTCCGCATCGTGACGCTGCCGCGCGTGGAGGACCTGGAGACGGCCGTGGGCCGGATCGCGGAGTTCCTGGGCGACCGCGCCCGGGGCTGAGGCGCCCCGGGCGCTGCGTCCTCAGCCCAGGGGCCGAAGCACCAGCGAGAACGTGCGCGGCTCCGCCTCCAGACGGTGCTGCGGCAGCGCACCCGGCCCGCACGAACCGGTGCCGATGCCGTGCTGGGCGACGTCCAGGTGCAGGTGCACCGAGCCGGAGTCGGCCAGTTCCGGGGTGTGCGTGGCGGCGTCCAGCTCGGCGGTGCTCCACCGGCGCGCGGCGAACGCGACGTGCGGCTCGCCCTCCACGCGCAGCCCCCCGGCGGGACCGCGCAGCTCCACCCACCGCGCGTCGGCCCGGCGGCCGTTCTCCTGCGGGCGCACGTACGGCGTCTGCAGCTCCTCCACGCTCGCGGTGAACCGCCCGACGCGGGTGGCGGCGCCGGTGTCGGCGTACGCCTCCCCCGGGCCGCGGCCGAACCAGGCCACCCGCGTCAGGCCGTGCGGCAGCCGCAACCGCACCCCCAGCCGCGGCAGCGGGGCGCCGAGGGAGCCGGTGGGGAGGTCGGGTGCGAACTCCACCGCCACGCGCACCGCCCCGGTGGTGTCCGCGGACCAGCGGAACACGGCGACGAACCCGGTGTCGGTGCCGGCGGCGGCGGTGCGGGTGGTGACGACGAACTCCTCGCCGTCCACGACGGCCGAGGCGGTGCGGGTGCGCAGCCGGTCCAGGCCGAGCTGCCGCCACGTCCTCTCCAGCGCCTCGCCGTGCAGGCCGGCGTCGTTGTCGGTGGGGGCGCGGAACAGGTCCAGCACCGGCCCCTCCTCGACGGCCAGGCCGCTCAGGGAGCGCAGCGCGCCGGTGCGGGCGTCGAGGACGGCGGCACCGAGCAGGACGTCGGCGCCGCGGCGCACCGGGGCGACGCTCCCGCCGCGCGGGGCCGGTGCGGGCGGGTTCAGCTGCACCTGGCCGCGCGAGAGCACGTGACCGGCCTGCGCCCACGAGGTGCCGGCGGCCAGCGCGGCGGTGACGGTGAACCAGCGCTCCCCCGCCGCCGGAGCCAGGGCGAGGACCTCCTCTGGCAGTTCGAGCAGCACCGACTCGCGGGCGGGCAGCGTCGGCGTCGGCAGCGCGCCGCCCGCCACCCGGACCCCCTCGTCCTCCACCGCCCACGTCAGCGCGACGTGGGCGAGGTCCACGACGTCGTGGCGGTTCGTCAGCCGCAGCAGCTGCCCGGCGGGGGTCTCCTCGACGGTGAACCGCACCTGGGAGATCACCGCGGCGTAGTCGAGGAGGCCGGGCGAGGGGGTGCGGTCGGGCAGCACCAGGCCGTCGGCGACGAAGTTGCCGTCGTGCAGCTCCTCACCGAAGTCGCCGCCGTAGGCGAACCGCTCGCGCCCGGCGGCGTCGCGCTGGCGCAGGCCGTGGTCGATCCACTCCCACACGAAACCGCCCATGCAGCGGTCGGAGGACTCGAACAGGTCCTGGTACTCCACCAGGCCGCCGGGACCGTTGCCCATGGCGTGCGCGTACTCGCACTGCACGAACGGCATCGCGCGCCGGCGGGTGTCGGCGTCGGCGTCGGCCAGCGCCTCCTCGGCCCGCTCGGCGATCGCGGCGACCTCCTCGTGGGAGGCGTACATGCGCGAGTAGACGTCGACGTAGGGGCTGTCCCAGTCGTGCTCGTAGTGCACGGGGCGGGAGGGGTCGCGGTCCTTCAGCCACGCCGACATCGCGCGCAGGTTCCGCCCGGTGCCGGACTCGTTGCCCAGCGACCACAGCACGATCGAGGGGTGGTTCTTGTCCCGCTCGACGGTGCGGCGGATGCGGTCCAGGTACGCCTCCTCCCACGCCGGGTCGTCGGAGGGGTTGCCGCGCCAGTCCAGGAACACGAACCCGTGCGTCTCCAGGTCGCACTCCAGGACCACCCACAGGCCGTGCTCGTCGCACAGCTCCAGGAACCGCGGGTGCGGCGGGTAGTGGCTGGTGCGGACGGCGTTGACGTTGTGCCGCTTCATGAGCAGCACGTCGGCGAGCATCTCCTCCTCGGTCAGGGTGCGGCCGGTGTCGGGCGAGAACTCGTGCCGGTTGACGCCGCGCAGCTTCACCGGGCGGCCGTTGACGGTGAACACCCCGTCGACGATCTCCACCCGCCGGAAACCCACGCGCAGGCGGGTGCGCTCCCCGGCGGCGACGACCTCGGCGTCGTACAGCCGCGGCACCTCCGCCGACCACGGCTGCACCGCCGCCAGCTCGACGTCCTCGCCCGCGGCGGCGTCCACGCCCAGCTCGGGCAGCAGCACGCGAGCGCCGACGGGGTTCCCGTCCGCGCCGGTGGCGTCCACGCGCAGCCGCCCGCGGCCGGTGGCGGCGTCGAAGTCGGCGTGCACGAACACGTCCTCGGCGGCACCGGCGGGCCGGGCCAGCAGCGTGACGTCGCGGAAGATCCCCGACAGCCACCACATGTCCTGGTCCTCCAGGTAGCTGCCGGAGGACCACTGGTGCACCCGCACGGCCAGGACGTGATCGCCGCCGGCGCCACGGGCGGTGAGCGCGTCGGTGACGTCGAACTCCACGACGAGCCGGCTGCCCACCGAGCGGCCGACCTCCACGCCGTCCACCCAGGCGGTGAAGGCGGAGTCCACGCCGTCGAAGCGCAGCACGGCCCGGGCGCCGTCGAGGAACCCCGCGGGCAGGGTGAAGGCGCGGCGGTGGTCGCCGGTGGGGTTCTCCTCCGGCACGCGCGGCGGCTCGACGGGGAAGGGGTAGACGACGTTGGTGTAGGCGGGGGCGCCGAATCCCTGCAGCTGCCAGTGCCCGGGGACGGTGATCGAGCCCCACGCGGCGTCGTCGAGGTCGGGGTCGGCCAGGTCGGCGGGGGTGTCGGCGCGCTCGGCGCCCCGGAAGCGCCAGCGGCCGTTCAGCGACAGCGCGGGCGCGTCGGTGCGCGTCCACGCCCTCGGGGCCAGGGCGCCTCGCGAGGGGGCGTGCCCCTCGAACCAGCTCGTGCGAACGACGTCGTCCGGTGCCTGCGTCACCCGTCGACCCTCCCCCACCGGGCGCACCGCGTCAACCACGTCCGCACACGTCCGAACACAAGTGCTGTGCGCTCCTGTTCGAGCGTGTTGACTCACCGGGTCGCGCACGGCATCCTCGACCGGTCGCCGGCCCGGAGGGAGGAGTGCCCGACGTGCTCGCCCGCAGCCGCCAGGAGGCGATCCTCGACGCCGTGCGCCGGCGCGGCAGCGTCCGCGTCGCCGACCTCGTCGACCAGCTCGGCGTCTCCGACATGACGGTGCGCCGCGACATCGCCGAGCTGTCCCGGCGCGGTCTGGTGGACCGCGTCCACGGCGGCGCCGCCGCCCCCGGCAGCAGCACAGAGCCCGGCTTCGCCGCGAAGTCCACGGTGCAGACGGCGCAGAAGCGCGCCATCGCCGCGCTGGCCGCCTCCCTCGTCGAGCCCGGCGCGTCCGTGGCCCTGTCCGCGGGCACCACCACCGTCGAGGTCGCCCGGCAGCTGCGCGACGTGCCCGGCCTGACCGTGGTGACGAACTCCCCGCCCGCCGCCGAGCTCCTGCACGACCCCGCCCGCGGCGACCGCACCGTCGTGCTCACCGGCGGCATCCGCACCCCCTCCGACGCCCTCGTCGGGCCGGTGGCGGTGCGCAGCCTGCAGGACCTGCACGTGGACCACCTGTTCCTCGGCGTGCACGGCCTGCACGCGCGCGCGGGGCTGACCACCCCGAACCTCGTCGAGGGCGAGACCGACCGGGCCCTCGTCGCCGCCGCCTCCTCCGTGGTGGTGGTCGCCGACGCCACCAAGTGGGGCGTCGTGGGCCTGACCACGATCGCCGCGCTGGAGGAGGTCGACGTCCTCGTCAGCGACGACGGCCTGCCCGCCGCCGCCCGCCGGGTGCTCGCCGAGCGCACCGGCCGGCTGCTGCTGGCGGACGTCCCCGCGAGCACCACCGCACCCCACCAGGAGGAACCGTGAGCAGCACCCCCGGCGCGGACGGCGTGCACCGCAGCGCCACCCACGCGTACCGGCGCAGCACGGCCCGCATGGCCGACGGCCGCGAGCTGATCTACTTCGACGACACCGAGCCGTGGCTGTCCGGCGAGCGCGCCCGCGACGCGGTCGACCACCGGCCGCTGCCGCCGGCCGACGAGGTGGTGCGCGGCGGCTCGCAGGTGCGCCGCGACCCGCTGACGGGCGACTGGATCGCGATGGCCTCGCACCGCAACGACCGCACCCTCATGCCGCCGCCGGACCAGGACCCCCTGGCACCCACGGTCCCGGGCGGTTTCCCCACCGAGATCCCCGACGACGCCTACGACGTCGTGGTGTTCGAGAACCGGTTCCCGTCGTTCTCCACCCGCGTGGGCGGCGAGCCGGGTCTCGTGGACGGGGAGGAGCTGTGGCCGGTGCGCCCCGGCGCCGGGCGCACGGAGGTCATCTGCTTCACCAGCGAGGCGTCCGGCTCGTTCGGGACGCTGGACCCGCGCCGCGCCCGCACGGTCGTGGAGGCGTGGGTGGACCGCACCGAGGGCCTGGCCCGGGTGCCGGGCGTGGAGCAGGTGTTCTGCTTCGAGAACCGCGGCGAGGAGATCGGGGTCACCCTCCCCCACCCGCACGGGCAGATCTACGGCTACCCGTTCACCACGCCGCGGACGGCGACGATGCTGCGCCGGGCCACCGAGCACCGCGCGGCCACGGGCCGCAACCTGTTCCGCGACGTGCTCGACGCCGAGCGCCGCGCCGGCACCCGCGTCGTGCTGGAGACGGAGCACTGGACGGCGTACGTGCCGGCGGCGGCCCGCTGGCCGGTCGAGGTGCACCTCGCCCCGCACCGCGACGTGCCCGACCTGCCGGCCCTGGACGACGCCGAGCGCGCCGACCTGGTCACCGCCTACCTGGACCTGCTGGGCAGGCTGGACCGCTACTACCCCGACGACCACCCGCTGCCGTACATCGCCGGCTGGCACCAGGCCCCGGTGCGCACCGGGCGTGAGGAGTTCCGCTTGCACCTGCAGGTCTTCAGCGTGCTGCGCGGCCCCGGCAAGGTGAAGTACCTGGCCGGTTCGGAGTCCGCGATGGCCGCCTGGATCAACGACACCACCCCGGAGCGGATCGCCGCGCGGCTGCGGGAGGTGGCCGCGTGAGCACCCCGCCGTTCTTCGAGGCCCCCGCGCGGGCCGAGGCCGCCGAGGCCGCCGCCGACGCGTACCGCGACGCCTTCGGCGAGACGCCGGAGGGCGTGTGGTCGGCACCGGGCCGGGTGAACCTCATCGGCGAGCACGTCGACTACACCGGCGGGCTGTGCCTGCCGCTGGCGCTGCCGCACCGCACGTTCGTCGCGCTCAGCCCCCGCCACGACGACGTGGTGCGGGTCCGCTCGGCGCAGGAGGCCGGCGCCGACTGGGAGGGGTCCCTGGCCGGCGTCGGGCCGGGCTCGCCGGACGGGTGGGCCGCGTACGTCGCCGGGGTGCCGTGGGCGATGGGGTCCGGGCACGGCTTCGACGCCGTCGTCGACGGGCACGTGCCGCTGGGTTCCGGCCTGTCGTCGTCGGCGGCGCTGGAGTGCGCGGTGGCGATCGCGCTGGCCGACCTGGACGACCTGCCCACCGACGACGCGGGGCGGGCGGAGCTGGCCGGGGCGTGCGTGCAGGCGGAGAACGTCGTCGCCGGGGCGAACACCGGCGGGATGGACCAGGCCGCGTCGCTGCGCTGCCGCGAGGGGCAGGCGATCCTGCTGGACACCCGCGACGACTCCGTGACGCACCTGCCGCTGGACCTGGCCGGCGCCGGGCTGGCGCTGCTCGTCGTGGACACCCGCGCCGCGCACTCCCACTCCGGCGGCGAGTACGGCGCGCGCCGCGCCGACGTGGAGCGCGCCGCGCGCGTGCTCGGGGTGCCGGACCTGCGGGCCGTCGCGGCCGACGGCCTGGAGGACGCCCTGGCGCGGCTGGCCGGCGAGGAGGGGGCGCAGGTGCTGCAGCGGCGCGTGCGGCACGCGGTCACCGAGATCGACCGGGTCGCCCGCACCGCGCAGCTGCTGCGCGCCGGCCGGGTGCGGGAGATCGGTGCGCTGATGGACGCCTCGCACGAGTCGCTGCGCCACGACTACGAGGTCTCCGCCCGCGAGCTGGACCTCGTGGTGGACACCGCCCGCGCCGCCGGGGCGCTGGGCGCGCGGATGACCGGGGGCGGTTTCGGCGGGTCGGCGATCGCGCTGGTCGAGCGCGACGCGGTGCCGGAGGTGGCGGCCGCGGTGCGCGACGCGTTCGCCCGCGAGGAGCTGCGCGCGCCGCAGTTCCTGGCCGCGCTGCCGTCGGAGGGCGCCGGGCGCGACGCCTGAGGCGGCCGGCCGCGGGTCCTCGGGCGGGATCTTCCGCCGAGGACCCGTGCGCGGGCGCCCCGCGGGGGTACGGTCGCCTGACCGCCTCCAGCTGCGGGGGCACGCCCGTCTCACCGGGAGGAGCCTTGGTGAGCACGCCGGTGCCGGGTGCCGCCGCGCCCGCACCCGCCGAGCTGCTGCAGCACGTCCAGCGCGTGGCCCGCCACCTGACCGGTGCCTCCGGTGCGGCCGACGTGCTGCAGGAGCTGGCCCGGGCCGCCGTCGGCGTCCTGGGGGCCGACGGGGCCGGTGTCGTCGTGCCCGGCGAGGGCGGGCTGCTGCGGCTGGCCTCCGTCGCCGGTGGCGGCGCCGTCGCCGAGGTCGAGGCCGCGCAGGAGCTGCTGCGCGAGGGCCCCTGCTGGGACGCGCACGAGCGCGGCGGCGCGGTCCTGTCCGCGGACCTCGCGGTGGAGGGCGACTGGCCGCGCTTCCAGCGGCGCGCCGCCGAGGCCGGTCTGCACGGGGTGTGCGCGCTGCCGCTGCGCAGCGGGGGCGAGGGGCTGGGCGTCCTGGACCTCTACCGCCGCGAACCGCACCGCTGGAGCGGCGCGGAGCTGGCGGTGGCGGACGCCTTCGCCGACCTGGCCGCGTGCTGCCTGGCGGCGGCCCGCGACCGCGAGGAGACCCGGCGAGCCCGGGAGGACCTGACGTACCGCGTCGCCCACGACGCCCTGACCGGCCTGCCCGTGCGGCACGTGTTCGTCGCGGCGCTGGTCGAGGCCCTGCGCACCCTGCGGCCGGGTCGCCTGCTGGGCGTGATGTTCGTGGACCTGGACGGCCTCAAGCACACCAACGACACCCGCGGGCACCTGGCCGGGGACCAGCTGATCCGCGCCAGCGCGCGCCGGCTGGAGCGGGCCGTGCGCCCGCGCGACGTGGTGGCGCGGGTGGGCGGCGACGAGTTCCTCGTGCTGCTGCGCGACCTGCGCTCGCCCGCCCAGGCCTCGGCGATCGCCGGGCGCGTGGTGCGCGAGTTCGCGGCGCCGGCGTCGCTGGACGACGTGGAGGTGCAGCCGTCGGCCAGCATCGGCGTCGCCGTCACGGCCGTCCGCGACGAGGGTGCCGACGGGCGCCTCGCGGACCACCTCGTCTCGCGCGCCGACGCCGCCATGTACGAGGCGAAGCGCGCGGGCCGCGGCCGGTACGCGCTGTTCAGCGCCGGCGACGACGCGACGGAGCCCACCGCCGCGACCTGGTGAGCGGCACCTCGTCCCCCGCGTTCGCCCGCGGTTCACCGTCCGTCCGCTCCGCGGTGGCCCGGGCGCGGGGCGCGGTGGGCAGCATCGCCCCCGTGCAGGGGTGGGGGGTCGTCGCGGTGGCGCTGTCGGCGCTGCTGTCCGGCGCGGTCCTGGGCGGCTCGTGGTGGCTGAACCGGCGGGCGTGGCGCGCGCGCGTGGACGCCGACCGGCGCTGGCTGCGCGCCCGCGGCGTCGATCCGGGCCAGGCGCCGCCCGTCCCGGCGGCCTGGCGCCTGGTGCTCACCGGGGACCTGGCCCCGGACGGCTCGTTCCTGCTGGACCTGGCCGAGCAGGACGCGGCGGCGCGCCCGGGTGACCGCTCCCGCCGCTGAACCCGCCGCTGCTGCGGCCGCCCGCTACAGCAGCCCCTCGAGCTCCCCGGCCCACGCCGCGGCGTGGAGGCCGTCGGCGTCCTCCTCGTCCCCCGCGCTCTCGCGCGGTTCGCACCACACCGTCTTGCCGGGTCCCGCACCGGTCGGCAGGGGGTCCACCCCCCATCGCGTGCAGGCGGCCGCCACCAGGTGCAGGCCCCGCCCGGTGGTGGCGGCGGCGCCGAGGTGGCGCTGCTGCACCGGCACGGGCGAGGAGTCGGTGACCTCCACGCGCACCCGCCCGCCGGGCACCTCCCGCACCGCGACCGTGAACGCGGTGCCGGCGTGCAGCAGCGCGTTCGTCACCAGCTCCGAGACCGCCAGCTCGGCGGACTCCTCCACCGCCCCGGCGCCGAGCTCGGCCAGCGCCCGCCGCACGTGGCGGCGGGCGGCGGAGACCGCGCTGGCCACCGACTCCAGCACGAGCGGGTCGCCCACCACCCGGCCGGCCGGTGCACCGCCCGCGACGGCGGGCTCCTCCGGCAGCGGCGCCGGGACGGGCCGGGCGGGAGCGGGCGGGAGCGGGGCGATGTCGGCCGGTTCGTCGCGCCGGGAGGGCCCGTGCCAGGGGCGCGGGGAGCCGCCCGCGAGCTGGCGCAGGATCTCCCCGAACAGCCAGCGCCGGAACGTCACCAGCTCCTCGGAGGCCGGCAGGGTCAGCAGGTGGCGCCGGTCGCGGCAGAACCCGTCGGCCTCCTCCAGCGCGTCCAGCAGGCGCTGCACGTACCCGGCCGACGCCGGTGAGGCGTCGTAGACGGCGTCGAAGAACTCCTCCCCCGCCGCCAGCGCCTCCTCCATGGCCCCGGCGCGCTGGGCCCGGTACGGGGCGTAGGTGGTGTGCAGCTCCACGGCCAGCTCCAGCAGGCGCCCGGGCAGCGTGGAGCCGGTGCTGCGCTCCTCACCGATCCGGACGAGCGCCAGCTCCCGCAGCAGCCCCTCCACGTGCGTGCTCAACCGCTCCCGCGTGCGCAGCGGCAGGCCGAGCAGGTGCACCCGCACCGTCGGGGCACCGTCCGAGGGGGCACCGGTCGTCGCGTCACCAGCCACCCGCCCAGCGTGGCACGGCGGCGGCGCGCACGACCGGGGCGGGGTGGCGCGCCGCACCGCGTCACGTCACGTCCATGCGCTGCAGGCGCCACGACGACAGCGCCACCGCCACCACCGCCACCCCGGCGAGCACCAGCGCCGACGTCGTCACCCCCGTGGCGGCGACCGTGCCCAGCGGCACGTCCCCGGGCGTGGCGAGGGTGGCGACGCGGCGGCCGTAGGAGCCGATCGACAGCCCCCGCAGCGCCGGCGCCAGCCCCGCCAGGAACGTCTCCCACAGCACCACGTAGGCCAGGCCCGCCAGCAGGCCGCGCCGCGCCAGCAGCGACAGCAGCACGAACAGGGCGCAGTACGCCGCCGCGGTCAGCGCCGTGGCCAGCACCAGACCGGCCACGACCTCACCGGCGGGCAGGTTGATCGAGACGCCCACCACCGCGCAGGCCACGACCGCCGGGACGCACACCACGACCGTCGACACCCACGCCGCCGCGGCGCGCGCCACCACGACGTGCCAGCGGGGCCGCACCAGGGCCCGCAGCAGCGGCAGCGTGCCGCTCTCGCGCTCGTCGCCGAACGCACCGGTGCCCAGCACCAGCGCCACGATCGGCACCACCAGCCCCACCAGCAGGTCGCCGGCCAGCGTGGTCTGCAGCCCGTAGCGCGCGGGCACGCTGGTGGCGGCCAGCACCACCACCGCCACCGCCGCCACCGCCAGCGGCAGCAGCGCCAGCGCCGCGGTGCGCCCGCGCAGCAGCACCGCGCGCAGCGAGAAGCCGAACAGGGTCGTGGAGAACCCGCCGGAACCGCCCCCCGCCCCCCGCGCGCTCTCCCGCGCACTCTCCCGCGTCGTCCCGCTCACCGGCCCGCTCCCCTCGCCCGGCGCACCAGGTGCGCGAACGTGCTCTCCAGGTCCTCACCCACCGGCTCCACCCGCCGCAGGGTGGCGCCCACCCGCCGCGCCAGCGCCGGCACCGCCTCGGCCAGCGCGGTGGCGCGCGGCGCCTGCACCAGCACGCCGCCGCGGCCGGTGGTGTCGCGCTGCACGGACTCCACGACGCCCTCCGCCAGCAGCAGCCCCGCCAGCTCCAGCACGCGCGGGCCGTCCAGGTGCACGGTGCGGGGCCGGTCCACCAGCAGGTCCCGGATCGCGGCCGGCTCGCCCTCGGCGACGAGGCGGCCGTTGACGACCACCAGCACCCGGCTCGCCATCCGCTCCACCTCGGCCAGCACGTGGGAGGACACCAGCACCGTGCGGCCCTCCTCGCCCAGCGAGGCCACCAGGTCCACGTCGGCGCGCCGCTGCGCGGGGTCCAGGCCGTTGAACGGCTCGTCCAGCAGCAGCACCCGCGGGTCGTGCACGAGGGCCTGGGCCAGGCGCACCCGCTGGCGCATCCCCTTGGAGAAGCCCCCCACCCGCCGGTGCGCGGCCGCGCCCAGGCCCACCCGGTCCAGCACGGCGCTCGCTGCCGCGGAGGCGTCGCGCACCCCGCGCTGGCGGGCCAGGAACGCCACCTGCGCGTGGGCGGTGGCGTGCGACCAGGTGCCCTCCCCGTCGGGCACGACGCCCAGCGCCCGGTGCACGCCCACCTCGGCGTGGGGGTCGCCGCCGAGGACCCGCACCCGGCCCTGGCTGGGGCGCACCGAGCCCGCCAGCAGCGACAGCACCGTGGACTTGCCCGCGCCGTTGTGCCCCAGCAGGCCGGTGACGCCCGGCCCGAGGGTGAACGAGACGTCCGAGAGCGCCACCGTGTCGCCGAACCAGCGGCTGACGCGGTCCACCTCCACCACGGCCCCAGCCGCCGCACCCGCAGCCGCACCCGCCTGAACCGCACCGCCCACCGTCGCGCTCACGCGTCGCCCCCCCTGCCGTAGCGGCCGACGAGCACGGCCGAGCCCGCGACGACCAGCGCCGCCCACACCACCCACGCCAGCGCGCCCTGCGGCGCCGGCGCACCGTCCACCACCGCCGTGGCCAGCAGCACCGGCCCACCCGCGGGGTCGAACGCCAGCGGCCAGTCCGCCTCGACCACCACCGCCACCAGGCGGCTCAGCACCGGCCCCACCAGCACCACCGCCAGGTAGCCGCCCACGGCCACGATCCGCCGCGACGTCAGCGACGCCACCGCCAGCCCCAGCGCCGCGTTCGGCAGCACCACCACCAGCGAGGCCAGCAGGATGCGGGGCAGGTCGCCGACGTGCTCGGCGAACCAGCCGCCCGGGTCGCCGGCCGTGGCGATCGAGCCGACGAACAGCACCAGCGCCGGCCCCAGCACGATCAGCAGCAGCAGCGACACCGCCGACAGCGCCGCCCCCAGCACGTACTCCGCGCGCGAGAGCGCCGTGGCGAAGTACAGCGAGAGCACCCGGTCGCGCCGGTCCCGGGTGAGGACCGTCGGCACCGCGGTGGCGACGAACGCCAGCACCACCACCGAGTTCGTCGCCAGCAGCTGCGGGTAGCCGATGAGCTCGGTCGGCTGCACGTCCACCTGGGGGACGAGCAGCGGCACCGCCACCACCGCCAGCGCCGGCAGGTACGCCGCCGCCAGCAGCAGGAACGGCCACACCTTCGAGCCCGCGCTGCGCCGCAGCCCCAGCGGCCGGCGCACCCCGGCCGCCACCAGCGCGGCCACCGCGCTGCGCCGCGGGCGCAGCGCGCCCGTGAACCGCGAGTACCGCACGTCGTGCAGCACCGCCCGCGGCGCCCCCGCCCCGCGGGGTCCACCGCCCGCGCCCCCGCCGGACACCCCGCCGGGCACCTCGCTGGACACCTCAGCCACCGGTCCGCTCACCCCGCCCCTCCATCGCGTCCAGCACCACGTCCTCCAGCCCGCGGCCGTCGGCCACCAGCCGCACCAGCGCCCGCCCCTGCTCGGCGGCCAGGTCCCGCACGACGTCCAGCGCCGCGTCCGTGCCGGCGCTGATCCCCACGTCGCCGGCCGGTGTCGGCGCCACCCGCACCCCCAGCGGCGCCAGCCGCGGCGCCAGCGCGGCCGCGAACTCCGCGGGGTCCCCGCCGACGCGCACGTGGACCGCGCCGCCGGGGTCGTGGCCGACCGCCACGGGACGCTGCGCGGCCAGCGCGCCGGCGCGCAGCACCACCACCTCGTCGCAGGTGCGCTCCACGTCGTCGAGCACGTGGGAGCTGGTCACCACGCGCACGCCCAGGTCGCGCGAGAGCCGCCGCACCAGCTGCAGCATCTCCTCGCGCCCCGCCGGGTCCAGCCCCGACGTCGGCTCGTCCAGCAGCACCAGCTCGGGGCCGTGCACGAGGGCCTGCGCGAGCTTCGTGCGCTGCTGCATGCCCAGGGAGTAGGTGCCCACCGGGCGGCGGCGCTCCTCCTCCAGCCCGACCGCGAACAGCACCTCGCTGGCCCGGCGCACCGCGTCCCGGTGCCCCAGCCCGCGCAGGCGCGCCAGGTGCACGCACACCTCCTGCGCCGACATGTCCAGCGGCAGGCACGGGTGCTCCGGCATGAACCCCACCCGCCGGCGCACCTCGTCGCGCTCGCGGGCCGCGTCCATCCCCAGCACGCGCAGCGTCCCGGAGTCCGGGCGCACCAGTCCCAGGGCCACCCGCATGAACGTGGACTTGCCGGCGCCGTTCGCGCCGAGCAGGCCCGTGGCGGGCGCGGTGAACGCGACCGTCAGGCCGTCCAGCGCCCGCACCTCGCCGAAGGTCCTGCTGAGCCCGGTGCACTCGATCGCCGGGGGGTCCGTCGTCGTCACGCGGCCAGACAACCACTCCGCGGGCCCTCGCGGGTCGGTCGTGCGGCGCGGGTAGGTCGGACGTTCGGTGGTGATCCTGTGCGCCGGCCGTGCGACGGGCGGACACGGGGGCCGGTGCGCGCCGTCGCCGGCGCCGCGACCGCGGTGCTCCTCGCGGCGGGCCCGGCGCGGTCGGGTCAGGCGCCGTAGGTGACGACCACGGGCGCGTGGTCGCTGAACCGCTCCGCGTAGGAGGGGGCGCGGTCGACCACGGCGCCCGTCGCGCGCGCGGCGAGCTCCCCGGTGGCGACGTGCAGGTCGATGCGCCAGCCGGTGTCCCGGTCGAACGCCTGGCCGCGCCAGCTCCACCACGAGTAGGGCCCCTCGACGCCCGGGTGGAGCGAGCGCACCACGTCCACCCACCCGGCGGCGAACCAGCGGTCGTAGTAGGCGCGCTCCTCGGGCAGGAAACCCGCCTTCTTCAGGTTCCCCTTCCAGTTCCTGATGTCCTCGTTGCGGTGGGCGACGTTGTAGTCCCCGCACACGAGGGCGTGGTTCCCGCTGCGCCGCAGCTGCTCCAGCCGCGCCGTCACCGCGTCGAGGAACGCCGTCTTGTCGTCCTGCTTCTCGGTGCCCGCCTCGCCGGTGTGCACGTACACCGACACCACGGTCACCGTGCCCGCCGGCGTCTCGACGTCCAGCTCCACCCAGCGGCCGGCGCCGTCGAAGCGCGGGTGCAGCGCGCTGCGCTGCTCCCCCGCCGGCAACCGGGTGGCCACCGCGACACCGGCGCGGCCCTTCGTGCCGGCGTCGGTGGGCTCGCAGTGGGCGATGTGCCAGCCGTCGCCGAGGGCCTCGTCGAGCAGGGCCCCCAGCACCTCGTCGGGGGCGCGCACCTCCTGCAGGCACAGCACGTCCGGGTCGCGCTCGGCGAGCCAGGCCCCCATGCCGCGGCGCACGGCGGCGCGGATGCCGTTGACGTTGACGGTGGCGACGGTGAACTGCTGCTGCGGGGTCTTCGCTGCGGGCACGGGGCGGCACGCTACCCGGGGCCGGCCGGGGCGGCGGTGCGGGTTCAGCCGGCGGGCGCGACGGGCACCATCGCCGAACGGCTCCTGTCCCAGACGCGGGGGCCGCGCTCGGCGTACCGGGTGGCGAGCAGCTCGCGGACCTGCTCGAACGTCAGGCCCGGGTCCGCGACGCGGTGCTGCCCGGTCTCCTCGAACCGGTCCTCCGCGAAGCAGTAGGCGACCTGGTCGAGGGCGTTCATCTGCCGGATCGTGATCAGCTCGTCCACCAGGGCGTCGGCGGGGGCGGCCGCCCGCGGGTGCAGGCCGCGGGCGGCGGTGAGGAACTCCTCGCCGCGCGCGTCGTCGGTGAAGGTGTACCGGTTGCCGCCGTCGCCGCCGTCGTGGGCGACCAGGCCGAAGCTCTGCCCGTGGCGCAGCAGGTCGCACGACCAGGCGACGCGCCCGCCCGACTCCTCCTCCCGGTACCCGCTGACGCTGTAGCGCTGGTGGGGGTGGCTGACCGGCACGGGCACGACGGGCTCCTCGGGGACGGGACGCGGACGGTGGGCATCCTGGGCCGCGGCCGCCTCCCCGGGCCACCGGCAGCACGGGGGCGGGCCGGGCGACGGCCCGCCCCCGCGGTGCGTCAGCGCAGGCCCGCGGCCCGCTCGGCGGACTCCACGACGTTCGTCAGCAGCAGCGCCCGCGTCATCGGCCCCACCCCGCCGGGGTTGGGGGCCACGAACCCGGCGACCTCGGCGACGTCGAGGGCGACGTCCCCGGTGAGCTTCGCCTTGCCCGTGACCGGGTCCAGGACGCGCGAGACGCCCACGTCGAGCACCGCGGCACCGGGCTTGACGACGTCCCTCGTCACCAGGCCGGGCACGCCCGCCGCGGCGACGACCACGTCGGCGCGGCGCAGGTGCGCGGCGAGGTCCCTCGTGCCGGTGTGGCAGAGGGTGACCGTGGCGTTGGGGTGCCGGCGGGTCAGCAGCAGACCGATGGGGCGGCCCACCGTGACCCCGCGGCCCACCACGACGACCTCCGCGCCGTCCAGGGGGACGTCGTGGCGCAGCAGCAGGTCGATGACTCCGCGCGGGGTGCACGGCAGGGGGGAGGTGATCTCCTCACCGACCCGCAGCACCAGCCGGCCCAGGTTCGTCGGGTGCAGGCCGTCGGCGTCCTTGGCGGGGTCCACCGCCTCCAGCACCCGGTTGGCGTCGACGCCCTTCGGCAGCGGCAGCTGCACGATGAACCCGGTGCAGTCCGGGTTCGCGTTCAGCTGCGCGATCTCCGACTCGATCTCGCCCTGGGTGGCGGTGGCGGGCAGCTCCACCTGGATCGAGGAGATGCCGACCTCGGCGCAGTCGCGGTGCTTGCCGCGCACGTACGACGCCGAGCCGGGGTCGTCGCCGACCAGGACGGTGCCCAGGCCCGGCACGACGCCGCGCTCGCGCAGCACCGCCACGCGCTCGGCCAGGTCGGCCTTGACCGCCGCCGCGGCGGCCTTGCCGTCGAGGACGACCGCGCTCACGCGAAGGTCTCCGCGGCCGGGTACAGCGGGAAGCGCTCGGTCAGCGCCGCCACGCGCGCACGCAGCGCCTCGGCGTCGAAGGTCGGCTTCAGCGCCTGCGCGATGACGTCGGCGACCTCGGTGAACTCCGCCGCGCCGAAGCCGCGGGTGGCCAGCGCCGGGGTGCCGATGCGCAGGCCGGAGGTGACCATCGGCGGGCGCGGGTCGAACGGCACCGCGTTGCGGTTCACGGTGATGCCGACCTCGTGCAGGCGGTCCTCGGCCTGCTGGCCGTCCAGCTGCGACTCGCGCAGGTCCACCAGCACCAGGTGCACGTCGGTGCCGCCGGTCAGGACGGACACGCCGGCCTCCTTCGCGTCGGCCGCGGTGAGGCGCTCGGCGATGATCTTCGCGCCCTCCAGGGTGCGTTCCTGGCGCTCGCGGAACTCCTCCGAGCCGGCCACCTTGAACGCCACGGCCTTGGCGGCCACGACGTGCATGAGCGGGCCGCCCTGCTGGCCGGGGAACACCGCCGAGTCGACCTTCTTCGCGAACTCGCCCGTGGTGAGGATCAGGCCCGAGCGGGGCCCGGCGAGCGTCTTGTGCACGGTGGAGGTGACCACGTGCGCGTGCGGCACCGGCGAGGGGTGCAGCCCGGCGGCGACGAGGCCCGCGAAGTGCGCCATGTCGACCATGAGGTGCGCGCCGACCTCGTCGGCGATCTCGCGGAACGCGGCGAAGTCCAGCTGGCGCGGGTACGCCGACCAGCCGGCGATGATCAGCTTGGGCCGGGCCGACAGGGCGGTGGCGCGCACGACGTCCATGTCCACGCGGAACGTCTGCGGGTCCACCCCGTAGGCGGAGACGTCGTACATGCGGCCCGAGAAGTTGATCTTCATGCCGTGGGTGAGGTGACCGCCGTGGGCCAGCTCCAGGCCCAGGATGCCGTCGCCGCCGCGGATGAACGCGTGCATGGCCGCCGCGTTCGCGCTGGCGCCGGAGTGCGGCTGCACGTTGGCGTGCTCGGCGCCGAACAGCTCCTTGGCCCGGGTGCGGGCCAGCTCCTCGGCGACGTCGACGTGCTCGCAGCCGCCGTAGTAGCGCTTGCCCGGGTAGCCCTCGGCGTACTTGTTGGTCAGCACCGAACCCTGCGCCTGCAGGACCGCGCGGGGCGCGAAGTTCTCGCTGGCGATCATCTCCAGGGTGTCGCGCTGGCGGCCCAGCTCGGCGTCGAGGACCGCGGCGATCTCGGGGTCGACCTCGGCGAGCGGCCGGTCGGTGACCCCGGCGGGCGCGGTGGGGGTGGGCAGGACGTCGGTCACGTATCGCTCCTCTGGCTCGGGCGGCGGTGGCGACGCGAGGCCCAGGCGGACGACCCCGTGAACGGCGGGCGGACCCGCTCCGCGGACCACCCGTTGCCGCTCCCCGGTGGTGACCACCCTCGCCAGTCGCGGCAGCGCCAGCCTAGCCCAGCGGCCCGACGGCCCGGTGGGCCCTTCAGCGCCGGGCGGCGGCCTCCAGGACCGTGCGCATCTTCGCCGCCGTCTCGCGCACCTCGGCCTCCGGGTCGGAGCCGGCGACGATGCCCGCACCGCCCAGGATGCGCAGCAGGTTGCCGGCGACCTCGGCGCAGCGCACCCCCACCACCCACTCGCCGTCGCCGTCGCCGTCCTGCCAGCCGACCGCGCCGGCGTAGCAGCCGCGGTCGACCTCCTCCACCTCGCGGATCACCTGCGCGGCGGCGCGGCGCGGGGAGCCGCCGACGGCGGGCGTGGGGTGCAGGGCCGCCACGAGGTCCACCGACGTGGTCCCCGTGTCGTTGAGCAGGGCGGTGACGCGCGTGGCCAGGTGCCACACGGTGGGGGTGGCCAGCAGCTCCGGCTCCGGGGCGCTGACCGTGCGGCACAGCGGCCGCAGCGTCTCCACCACGGCCTCCACCACGTAGGCGTGCTCGCGGCGGTCCTTGTCGGAGGCCATCAGGGCGTCGGCGCGGCGCAGGTCCTCCGCCGGCTCCGGCGAGCGCGGCACCGACCCCGCCAGCGGGCGCAGCAGCACGCTGGGGCCGCGGCGGCGCAGCAGCAGCTCCGGGCTGGCGCCCACCAGCCAGCGCCCGCCGGGCAGCGCCGGGTCGTCCACCGGCACCGCGAGGGTCGTGGCGGCGGGGTTGCGCGCGGCCAGCTCGGCGACGAGCTGCGGCACCGACCAGTCCCCCAGGGCCGTCAGCTCCAGCGAGCGGGCCAGCACCACCTTCTGCACCTCGCCGGCGTCGATGCGCTCCAGCGCCGCGCGCACGCTCGCCGCGTACCGGGCCGGGGTGGGCCACGGGCGGCTGCGCGCCACCGTCACCGGGGCCGGCAGCCGGCCGGGCACGGGCGCCAGCGGCCCCGGGGTGCGCACCGCCGGGCCCACCCGCAGCGCACCCGGCGCGGCCAGGTCGAAGGGCACCGCCCCGGCGACGAGGACGCCCTCCGGCTCGTCCTCCAGCGCGCGGGCGGTGCACCGCAGCTGCTCGGCGCCGGAGCCGCCGGGCACGAGCGGGCGCGGCCCCGTCTGCACCAGGGTGCTCTTGGCGTCGGAGAAGACGGTGGCGCCGGCACGCAGCGCGAGGACCGCCGCGGCGGGTTCTGGCACGCGCCCACCCTAGGCTTGCCGCTCGTGAGCGCACGCCCGAGGGTCCTGACCCTGTCCTGCCCCGACCGCCCCGGCATCGTCCACGCCGTCACGGGTTCCCTCGTGGCGCTGGACGCCAACATCACCGAGAGCCAGCAGTACGGGGACCCGGACACCGGCCTCTTCTTCATGCGCGTCGCCTTCGACGCCGCCGCCAGCGACGAGGCGCTGCGCGAGACGCTCGGGGTGGTCGCCGCCCGCTTCGGGCTGACGTGGGACCTGCGCGACGCCGCCGAGCGGGTGCGCACCCTCGTGCTGTGCTCCAAGCAGGGCCACTGCCTGAACGACCTGCTCTTCCGGCACCGCTCCGGCGACCTGCCCGTGGACGTGGTCGGCGTGGTGTCCAACCACACCGACCTGGCCCCGCTGGCGGAGTTCTACGGGGTGCCCTTCCACCACGTGCCGGTGACCACCGGCGACGCGGCCTCCAAGGAGGCGGGCGAGGCGCGGCTGCTGGAGCTGGTGGCGCAGCTGGACGTGGAGCTGGTGGTGCTGGCGCGCTACATGCAGATCCTGTCCGACGCGCTGTGCCGGGAGCTGTCGGGGCGGGCGATCAACATCCACCACTCGTTCCTGCCGAGCTTCAAGGGCGCGCGCCCCTACCACCAGGCGCACGCCCGCGGCGTGAAGATCATCGGCGCGACCGCGCACTACGTGACGGCCGACCTCGACGAGGGGCCGATCATCGAGCAGGAGATCGAGCGGGTGGACCACCGCCACACGCCCGCCGAGCTGGTGCGCCTGGGCCAGGACGTCGAGGCGCGCACCCTGGCGCGCGCGGTGCGCTGGCACGCCGAGCACCGCGTCCTGCTGGACGGGCACCGCACGGTCGTCTTCCGCTGACGGGCGGGCACCGCCCGCCCGCCACCGCTTCAAGGCCGGGCGCCGGGGTGCCGACTGCTGAGCGGTGAGCTCCTCGCCCAGGCGGCCGGCCGGTCCCGCGCGTCACCTGCTCGCCCCCCTCGTCGTGGTGGGGCTGCTCGCCGCGGCCGGGGCGCTGCTGCACCGCACCTTCCGCCACTACTCGTGGGCGGAGCTGGGTGGCGACCTGCTGGCGCTCGGCCCGGGCGTCGCGCTCGCCGCCCTCGGCGCGACGGCGGTCTCGTACCTGGCGATGACCGGCTACGACGCGCTGGCGCTGCGCTACGTCGGGCACCCCCTGCCCTACCGCCGCTACGGCCTCGCGTCGTTCGTCGCCACCGCCTTCGGCAACAACCTGGGCGCCTCCGCGGTGGTGGGGGCGGCGCTGCGGGCCCGCGTCTACTCCCGGTGGGGGGTGCCCGGCGCCGCCATCACCCGGATCATCGGCTTCAACGTGCTCACCCTGGCGCTCGGGGCCGCGGTCCTGGCCGGCGGCGGCATGGTGCACGACCCGGCGGGGACCGGCGAGGCGCTGCACCTGCCCGCCACCGCGGTCCTGGTCGCCGGGTCGCTGATGCTGGCGTCGGTGGCGGGCTACCTCGTGTGGGCCGGCGCCGGGCGCCCGATCGGCTGGCGCGGCCGGTGCGTCGACCGGCCCTCCCCCGGCCTGGCGGTGGCGCAGGTCGCGCTGTCGACGTTCGAGTGGCTGACGATGGCCGCGGCCCTGCACGTCCTGCTGCCCGCCGAGGGCAGGATGCCGTTCCTGGCGTTCGCCGTCGCCTTCTCGATCGCGACCCTCGCCGGGCTGGTGTCCAGCGTGCCCGGTGGGCTGGGGGTCTTCGAGACGACGCTGGTGGTGCTGATCGGGTCGACGACCTCGCCCGCGGGGCTCGCGGTGGCGCTGGTGGCCTACCGGCTCTGCTACTTCGTGCTGCCGCTGCTGCTGGCGGCCGTGCTCCTCGTCGCGCACGAGGCCCGCCCGCTCCTGGCGGCGTGCCGCCCGGTGCGCCCCGCCCCCGCGCCCACCCCGCCCGCCCCCGCCCCGTCCGCGCTGACCCGTGCGCTCGCCCCGTCCGCGCTCACGCCGGCCGTGCTCGCGCTGGGCGTCGCCACCGCCGGGGTGTTCATGGTGGTGGTGGGGGACCTGCCGGGCCGCCGCGAGCTGGACCTGTCGGCAGTCACCATCAGCCTGGCGGGGCTGGCGGCCCTGCTCACGGCCCGCGGGCTGCACCGGCGGCTGAAGGCCGCCTGGGCGGCCACCCTGGTGCTCCTGGCCGGCGTGACGGCGGTCGCCGCCGCCCACGGCGACCTGGTGCTCGCCGCCGTGACCGCCGCGCTCGCCCTCCTGCTGGTGCCGGCGCGCCCGGCGTTCCACCGCGGCGCCCTCCTGGCCCGGCCGCGCAGCCCGCTCCCGCCGGTGACCGCGGCCCTGCTGGTCGGGGCGTCCGTCTGGTGGCACGAGTTCAGCGGCTCCTGCGGCGCGGTCGACGCGCCCCTGTTGGTGGCGTCCTTCTCCGGCGGCACGACGGGAGCGGACCGGATCGCGATGGCCGCGGGCGCCGTCGGCGTCCTCATCGGCGGGCGCCGCGCCTTCGTGCCGGCGCCCCCCGGACCGCGGACCGCGGACGAGGAGGAGATGGCCCGGGTGAGCGACGTCGTCGCACGGTGGGGGCGCTGCACCTCGCACCTGGCCTTCACCGGCGACAAGCGCTTCCGCTTCAGCCCCGGCGGCACGGCCTTCCTCATGCACCAGGTGCAGGGGCGCAGCTGGGTGGTGATGGGGGACCCGGTCGGCGACCCGGCGGACTTCCGGGAACTGGTCCGCGGCTTCGTCGAGGAGGTCGACCGGCACGGTGGCCGGCCCGTCTTCTACAACGTGCTCCCCGACCACGCCGACCTGTACCGCGAGTGCGGGCTGAGCCTGGCCAAGCTCGGGGAGGAGGCCGTCGTCCCGCTCGCGGAGTTCACCCTCGCCGGCAGGGCGAGGGTGAACCTGCGCAACTGCCGCAACAAGTCCCAGCGCCTGGGCCTGAGGGTCGAGTTCGTCGCGCCGGAGGACGTCGAGCCGCTGCTGCCCGCCCTGCGCGAGGTGTCCGACGCCTGGCTCGCGCACCGCAACGGCAAGGAGAAGCGCTTCTCCCTGGGCGCCTTCGACGAGGAGTACGTCCGCCGCTTCCCGCTGGTCGTGGTGCGCCAGGAGGAGCGGATCGTCGCCTTCGCGACCCTGTGGGTCAGCGGCGACGGCCGGGAGGTGCAGGTCGACCTGATGCGCCGCCTGCCCGACGGGCCCCGCACCGTGATGACCTTCCTGTTCGTCGAGTGCCTCTCGTGGGCCAGGGAGAACGGCTTCACGTCGTTCAACCTGGGGATGGCCCCCCTGTCCGGGCTGCGGACCGACGCCACCGCCCCCCTCTGGGACCGGATCGGGCACCTGCTGTGGAGCCGCGGCGAGAGGTTCTACAACTTCCGGGGCCTGCGGACGTTCAAGCACGGCTTCGACCCCCGCTGGCGGACCTGCTACGTGGCCGCCCCCGGCGGGCTGGCCCTGCCGAACGCGATGCGGGACGTGGCGACGCTGGTCGGCGGCGGGGTCCGCGGGGTCGTCCGGGGCTGACCCGAGGGAGCGGGCGGAGCACCGCTCAGCGACCACCCGGCCCGCGGGACGCGTCCTGAGCCCCGTCCCAGACCAGGAGACCGTCCGGCTGCCTGCGCGCGCCGGCCGCCACCGGGTGCGGGGCCGTCCGCCCGTCCGGCATGACGTGCTCGACGGCCACCCCGCGCCCCAGCACGGCCACGTCGGCGATGAGGCGGCGGTGGCAGCGCCACCACACGCCCTCGCTGCACATCACCGCCGTCCGGGTCGCGGCGGCGTCGGTGAGCAGCTCGTCCAGGGCCCCGGTGAACTCCGGGGTGCGGGTGTGCGCCGCGTACGCGCGGAACGCCGCCACCGTCCACCACGTGTCCGGCTCGGGCGTGCCGGCCGGCACGTGGCGGCGCCCGCCGAGGCGCGGCTCCCAGCGGTAGCCGACCCCCGCCCCCGGCAGCCAGTCCGCCAGGGCGTCGCGGGCGACGTCCGGCGAGGTGCGGCTGCCGGGGAAGCGGCGCACGTCCACCAGCAGCTCCACCCCGGCGTCGGTGAGGCGGCGGCCCAGCTCACCGCGATCGGTGCGGCCGTGGCCGACGGTCAGCAGGGGGCGGGTCAGGGACGCCCCCCGCCCGCGGGCAGGACGAGGTCGAGCACGCGGTCGGCGGCGTGCCCGTCCTCGGCGTGGCAGAACGTCTCCCGGAACGCCGCGTACCGGTCCGCGAACCGCGAGCGCACCCCGTCCAGGTCCGCGAGGGCGTCCAGGACCTCCTCGGACTCGGCGACCATCGGCCCGGGGGCGATCTCGTGCGGGTCGAAGTAGAAACCGCGCAGCACGTCGCGGTAGCGGTCCAGGTCGTACACGTAGTAGACGATCGGCTTGCCCGTGATCGCGAAGTCGAACTGCGTGGAGGAGTAGTCGGTCACCATGGCGTCGGCGGCCAGGTAGAGGTCGCTGATGTCGGGGTGGAAGGACAGGTCCAGCACGCCGGGCACGTCCAGGCCCTGCAGGGCCGCGGAGACCATGTAGTGCAGCCGCAGCAGCAGGACGTGGTCCTGTCCCAGCCGCTCGGTGAAGCGCTCCAGGTCCAGGGCGAGGCGGAAGTCCGGGCCGTCGCCGAACTTGTCGTCGTCGCGCCACGTCGGCGTGTAGAGCACGGCGGTGGTGCCCTCGGCGATGCCGAGCTCCTCGCGCACGCGGGCGCGGCGCTCCTGCGCGTCCGGAGCGCTCAGGGCGTCGTTGCGCGGGTACCCGGTCACGTGCACCGGGCCGGTGAAGCGGAACGCGCCCGTCAGCGGGCCCGTGCTGGCGTCGTTCGGGGACAGCAGCAGGTCCCAGCGCGCCACGTCGCGGTCCAGGCGGTCCAGGCGCCCGGCGGGGGCGAACAGGACGTCGCGGTGGATGCGCTTCAGCGGCGTGCCGTGCCACGTCTGCAGGTACGTGGTGCCGGGACGCTTGTCCCAGTCGAAGTCGAGGTGCGTGTTGGAGACCACCAGGTCGGCGTCCTGGAGGGCCTCGACCGCGGCGGGCGAGTCGATGTCGACGGTGGCGGTGCCCGCGGGGAACCCGTGCGCGTGGGCGGGGGTGGACAGCCACAGGTGCTCCACGTCGCGCCCGCCGCGCGCCAGCAGGCGCTGGTGCAGCGCCCGCGGGTTGTCCGAGTACCGCCCCTCGAAGCTGTGGTAGACGACCTTCACGCCGTGCCCCCGCCGGTCGTGGCCGGTCCCAGCCGCAGGTGCTCGACGTCGATGCTGTCGGCGCGCACCAGGTCGTCCTCGAAGTCGACCTCCACGACGTCGAAGTCCGAGACGTCCACGGGTGCCACCCGCACCCCCCGGGCGACCGCCGTCTCCAGGCCGCGCTCGAAGTAGTCGGTGTCGGCGCAGGCCCGCAGCTCCTCCACGAGCACCGCCTTGTCGGCGGAGGAGACGAAGTTGATGCCCACCGCCTCGCCCAGGCCCCCGGTGACGGTCTTGGACAGCTCGCGGACGAAACCCTCCGCGTCGACGGTGTACTTCACCTCCTCCTCGCCCACGGCGGCGGTGTTCACGCACACGAACGTCTCGTCGCGCTCCAGCCACGGCTGCACCCTGCGCAGCACGCGCGGGTCGAAGACGACGTCGCCGTTCATCCACAGCACCCCGCCCGGCTGGGAGGTGTCCAGCGCGCGCAGCAGGCTCTTGGAGGTGTTCGTGGAGTCGAACAGCTCGTTGTAGGCGAACAGCAGGTCCGGGTGGGCCTCCATCACGACCATCGCCTTGAAGCCCACCACCACCGTGATCGGCACGTCCGCACCGAGGACGGCGCGGACGTTGTCGACCTGCTGCTGCATGATCGTGCGGCCGTCGCGCAGGGGGGTCTGCGACTTCGGCAGGGGCCGGCCGAGGCGGGTGCCCAGCCCGGCGGCGAGGATCACCACCTGCACGCCGCGGGGCCGCGGGGCACCGCGGTCCACGCCGGGGTCCGTCTCGCTGGTCGGTTCGTGGGTCACGGTCGCACCTCCGGGTGGTTCAGGACGAGATCGAGGACGCGGTCGGCGGCGCGCCCGTCCTCGGCGTGGCAGAACGTCTCCTGGAACAGCTCGTAGCGCTCCTTGCAGGCGACCCGCAGCTCCTCCGGGTCCGCCACCGCGTCGAGGAGCTCCTCGGAGGTCGTCAGCACCGGGCCGGGCGCGATGCCGTGCAGGTCGAAGTAGAAGCCGCGCAGCACGTCGCGGTAGTGCTCGAAGTCGTAGGTGAACGACACGATCGGCTTGCCCGTGACCGCGAAGTCGAACATCGCGGAGGAGTAGTCGGTCACCAGGACGTCCGCGGCGAGGTAGAGGTCGTTGACGTCCGGGTGGTGGGAGACGTCCACGACGCCCGGCACGTGCAGGCCACGCAGCGCGTCGGGCACCAGGTAGTGCAGGCGCAGCAGCAGCACGTGGCTGCCGCCGAGGCGCTGGGCGAACCGCTCCAGGTCCAGCCGCAGGCGGAAGTCCGGCCCGTCGCCGAAGCGGTCGTCGTCGCGCCACGTCGGCGCGTACAGCACGGCGGTGCGGTCCTCAGGCACCCCCAGCGCGGCGCGCACCCGCGCCCGGCGCCGCGCGACGTCGGGGGCGAGCAGGGCGTCGTTGCGCGGGTAGCCGGTCACCGGCACGGGGCCGCTGAAGCGGAACGCGGCGCGCAGCGGCACGGCGGCGGCCTCGCTGGGCGCGAGCAGCACGTCCCACCGGGTGATGTCGTCGTCCAGGCGGGACATGACGGCCTCGCCCTCCGGCTGGGTGGAGCGCGCGTCGCGGTGGATGCGCTTCAGGGGCGTGCCGTGCCAGGTCTGCAGGTACGTGGTGCCGGAGCGCTTGTCCCACGCCGGCAGGTGGTTGTCGGCGACCACGAGGTCGGCCGCCTCCAGGGCGGCGAGGGCCTCAGGGGTGCCCAGCGGCACCGTGGTGGTGCCCGCCGGGAAGCTCCCGGCGTGCTGCGGACCGGCCAGCCAGACGTGCTCGGCGTCGACGTCACCGCGGGCCAGCAGTCGCTGGTGCAGGGCCCTCGGGTTGTCGGAGTAGCGTCCTCCGAAGCTGTAGTAGGCGATCTTCACGGTGTTCCTGTCGTTCGGGGCGGGACGGGCCGGTGGTCGGCCCGCCCGCGGCGGGACCCTCATGATGCCCGCTCAGCCGTGCCCCGGGAGCCGCTCAGGCCCGGCGGAGCAGCGCGCTCAGCCGTTCGGGCAGGTCAGCGGACGCGCCGTGCGCCCGCGCCCACCCCGCCGCACCGCCCTCGTGGGCGTCCCAGACGTCCAGCACGGCGTCCAGGGCCGCGGTGGGGGCGGTGAAGTACTCCCGCGGCAGGGTGGCCAGGTCCACGCCGGTGGGCAGCGGCGAGGCGGCCACCAGCCGGCGCAGCACCTCCGGCAGGTGCCCGGTGGTCAGCGCGAAGTCCGCCAGGACCGCCGTGCGCGGCACGTCCACCAGGCGCAGCGCCAGCGCCACCACCACCCCGGTGCGGTCCTTCCCGGCGGCGCAGTGCACCAGGACGGGTGCGGGGCTTGCGGCGACGAGCTCCACCGCCCGCACCAGGCCGGTGCCCGGCTCGAGCATCGCCAGGTGCACCTCGCGCAGCGGCGGCGGGCCGCCGGCGAGCGCGGCGGGGTCGCCGGCGTCGTCGAGCAGCTCCACGGAGTGCACCCGGGTGCCCTCCGCCCGGAGGGGGTGCTCGCCGTCCGGGACCTCGGCGGCCGAGCGCAGGTCCACCACCGTCGCCGGCGGCCAGGAGGTGACCTGCGCGGGGGCGCCGTCGCCCGCCAGGGGCTGCGCGCTGCGCCACAGCACGCCCGGCTCCAGGCGCGGGTCGCAGTGGGCGACGTCGCGCAGGTTCGCGACGGTCTCCACCGGTTCGGGCCCGGCCGCCTCCGGCGGGGCGGCGGGTCCGGGGGCGCCGTGCATCAGCTCGGCCAGCTGCGGGTCCAGGGGTCGGTGCGGGGCGTTCACGCGGCCGATGGTGCTACGCCGGGGCCCGGGCGCGCGAGAGCCCCCGCACCCCGGTGCGGGTGCGGGGGGCTCCCGGTGGGCGCCGCCGCTCAGGCCAGGCGGGCGCGCAGGTTCTCGTCGAGGGTGCCGAGGAACTCCTCGGTGGTCTGCCACTCCTGGCCCTCGCCGACGAGCAGGGCGAGGTCCTTGGTCATCTTGCCGCTCTCGACGGACTTGATGACGACGTCCTCGAGGGTCTCGGCGAAGCCGGTCACCTCGGGGGTGGAGTCCAGCTTGCCGCGGTGCGCCAGGCCCCGGGTCCACGCGTAGATCGACGCGATGGGGTTGGTGGAGGTCGGCTTGCCCTGCTGGTGCTGGCGGTAGTGGCGGGTCACGGTGCCGTGCGCGGCCTCGGCCTCCACCACGGAGCCGTCCGGGGTGGTCAGCACGGACGTCATCAGGCCCAGGGAGCCGAAGCCCTGCGCGACGGTGTCGGACTGCACGTCGCCGTCGTAGTTCTTGCAGGCCCACACGTAGCCGCCCTCCCACTTCAGGGACGCGGCGACCATGTCGTCGATGAGGCGGTGCTCGTAGGTGATGCCCGCCTCGTCGAACTTCTCCTTGAACTCGGTCTCGAAGACCTCGGCGAAGATGTCCTTGAAGCGGCCGTCGTAGGCCTTCAGGATCGTGTTCTTCGTGGACAGGTACACCGGGTAGCCGCGCGCCAGGCCGTAGTTGAGGGAGGCGCGGGCGAAGTCGTAGATGGAGCTGTCGAGGTTGTACATCGACAGGGACACGCCGGCACCGGGGGCCTGGAAGACCTCGTGCTCGATCGGCTCGGAGCCGTCCTTGGGGGTGAAGGTCACCGTCAGGGTGCCCTCGCCGGGGAACTTGAAGTCGGTGGCGCGGTACTGGTCGCCGAAGGCGTGGCGGCCGACGATGATCGGCTTGGTCCAGCCCGGCACCAGGCGCGGCACGTTGGAGATGATGATCGGCTCGCGGAAGATGACGCCGCCGAGGATGTTGCGGATCGTCCCGTTGGGCGAGCGCCACATCTTCTTCAGGCCGAACTCCTCCACCCGCGCCTCGTCCGGCGTGATGGTGGCGCACTTCACGCCGACGCCCGCCTTCTGGATGGCGTGCGCGGCGTCGATCGTCACCTGGTCGTCGGTGGCGTCGCGGTTCTCCATGCCGAGGTCGAAGTACTGCAGGTCGACGTCGAGGTAGGGGTGGATCAGGCGGTCCTTGATGAACTGCCAGATGATCCGGGTCATCTCGTCGCCGTCGAGCTCGACGACCGGTCCCTGCACCTTGATCTTGGGCACGTGCGCTCTCCTCCTGAGAAGTGGGCCGGCCCGCTGCGGGACGGCTTCGTCTCGGCTTCGTCTCGACGTCAAGCTACCGGGCGCCACCCGCGGTGGCGCCACCCCCCGCGGTGCCGTTCGGGCGGCGGGCCCCGGGGTGGGTACGCTGCCGCCCCGTGAGTGGTCCCGACGCGCCCGTGCACGACCCCGCCCCCACGGGCCCCGCGCACCCCGCGGCCCCGGACCCGCGCAGCACCGCCGGCAAGCTGGCCGAGCTGCACCGCCGCGCCGACGCCGCCGTGGCCGCCGCCGACGAGCGCGCCGCGGCCAAGCAGCACCCGCGGGGCAAGAAGACCGCCCGCGAGCGCATCGCCGCCCTGGTGGACGAGGGCTCGTTCGTGGAGCTGGGCGGCTTCGCGCGCTCGCGCGCCACGGCCTTCGGGATGGCGGCCAAGCACGTCGACGGCGACGGCGTCGTCACCGGCTACGGCACGGTCGACGGGCGCCCGGTGGCCGTGTACGCGCAGGACTTCACCGCCTTCGGCGGCTCGCTGGGCGAGGTGCACGGGGCGAAGATCGCCCACCTGCAGGAGTGGGCGGCGACGAACGGCTGCCCCGTGGTGGGCATCAACGACGGCGGCGGGGCGCGCATCCAGGAGGGCGTGGCGTCCCTGGTGCAGTACGCGCGGATCTTCCGCCGCAACGTGCACGCCTCCGGGGTGGTGCCGCAGATCTCGCTGATCGCGGGGCCCTGCGCGGGCGGGGCGGTGTACTCCCCGGCCCTGACGGACTTCACGGTCATGGTCGACGGCACCAGCCACATGTTCGTCACCGGCCCGGACGTGATCCGCACCGTCACCGGTGAGGACGTCGGCTTCGAGGAGCTGGGCGGCGGGCGCACCCACAGCACCCGCTCGGGCGTGGCGCACCACCTGGCCGAGGACGAGGACGAGGCGTTCGGCTACGTGCGCGACCTGCTGTCGTTCCTGCCGAGCAACAACCTCTCCGAGCCGCCGGTGCTGCCCGCGGAGGACGCGCGCGGCCTGGAGGTCGACGAGCACGACCTGGATCTGGACGTGCTGGTGCCGGACTCGGCGAACCAGCCGTACGACATGACCGCGGTGATCGCCGCGGTCGTGGACGACGCCGAGTTCCTGCAGGTCCACGAGCTGTTCGCGCCCAACGTGCTCACCGGCTTCGGGCGGGTGGAGGGCCGCACGGTCGGGATCGTCGCCAACCAGCCCTCGCAGCTGGCGGGCACGCTGGACATCGACGCCTCGGAGAAGGCGGCGCGCTTCGTGCGCACCTGCGACGCCTTCAACGTGCCGGTGCTGACGTTCGTGGACGTGCCCGGCTTCCTGCCCGGGGTCGGCCAGGAGCACGGCGGGATCATCCGCCGCGGCGCGAAGCTGCTGCACGCCTACGCGGAGGCCACGGTGCCGCTGGTGACGGTGATCACCCGCAAGGCGTACGGCGGCGCGTACATCGTCATGGGTTCCAAGGAGATGGGCGCGGACCTGTGCCTGGCGTGGCCGACCGCGCAGATCGCGGTCATGGGCGCGCAGGGGGCGGTGAACATCCTGCACCGCGGCACCCTGAAGCAGGCCGAGGCCGACGGCGCCGACGTGGAGGCGCGCCGCGCCGAGCTGGTCACCGAGTACGAGGACGAGCTGGCGAACCCGTACGTGGCCGCCGAGCGCGGTTTCGTCGACGCCGTCATCGCCCCGTCGCAGACGCGGGTGCAGATCGTGCGGGCGCTGCGGGCGCTGGCCACCAAGCGCGCCTCGCTGCCGGCGAAGAAGCACGGGAACATCCCCCTGTGAGCGCGCAGCCGATCGCCCCCGAGCCCGACCCCTCGCCCGCAGCCGCCGCGGTGGACCTGCTGACGGCCCTGCGCATCGAGCGCGGCCACCCGGAGCCGGAGGAGCTGGCGGCGCTGACCGTCGTGCTGACCCGGCTGACCGCCGCGCCGGCCGCTCCCCCGCCACCGGCGCCGCGCTCGCGCTGGGCGGACCGCCGCCACGCGCTGGGGCTGCCGCCGGCGCCCGGGCCCGGCGGCTGGCGGGCCAGCGCGCTGCCGAGGTGAGCGCCGGGTGAGCGAGAGGTGAGCGCGCCGGCGCCCCGCCCGCCGGGCGCGGTGCGCGTGGTGCACGCCGCCGACGTCCACCTGGACTCCCCGCTGCGCGGCCTGCGGCGCCTGGGCGACGACGCGGTGGCGGCCACGCTGCGCGCCGCCACCCGCGGGGCGCTGGAGCGCCTCGTGGCGCTGTGCGAGGACAGCGGCGCGGACGCCCTGCTGCTGGCGGGTGACCTCTACGACGGCACCTGGCACGACTACGCCACCGGGCGGTTCTTCACGCGGCAGGTGCAGCGGCTGGCCGACTCCGGCGTGCGGGTCTTCGTGGTCTCCGGCAACCACGACGCCGAGAGCCAGATCACGCACTCGCTGACGCTGCCGCCCAACGTGCACCGCCTGTCGGTGGACGCGCCGGAGACCGTCGTGGAGGAGCACCTGGGCCTGGCCGTGCACGGGCAGGGGTACCGCACGCGCGCGGTCTCGGCGAACCTCGCGGCCGGCTACCCCGGCCGGGTGCCCGGCGTGGTGAACGTGGGGCTGCTGCACGCCACCGTCGACGGCAGCCAGGGCGAGCACGAGCGGTACGCGCCGTGCTCGGTGACGGACCTGACCGCGCTGGGCTACGAGTACGTCGCGCTGGGGCACGTGCACGCCCGCGAGGTGCTCGCCGAGGGCGCGACCACGGTGGCGTACTCGGGCAACCTGCAGGGCCGGCACCCGCGCGAGACCGGCGCGAAGGGCGCCTACGTGGTGGACCTGGTGCCCGGGGAGCGGGCGCGCCTGGACTTCCACGCCCTGGACGTGGCGCGCTGGGAGTCGCTGGACGTGGACGTCACCGGGGCCGCGGACGTCGCGGAGGTCGCCGGGGCGCTGCACCGGGAGATGCTCGGTGCCCGGGAGGCAGCCGGGGACCGGCCCGTGGTGGTGCGCGCCCGTCTGCACGGGCCCACCGCGGCGGCCGCGGCCCTGGCCGACACCGAGCGGCTGCGGCAGGAGGCGGAGCAGGCCGCCGAGGCCGCCGGCGTGGTGCTGGAGAAGGTGGAGTCCCGCGCCCGCCCGCCGCGCGCCGGTGGGGGCGACGACCCGGAACTGCTGGAGGCGGTGCGCCGCGCGGCGCAGGCGCTGGCGGGCGACCCGGCGCTGACGCAGCACGTGCGGGGCGTGCGCAACGACGTGGGGCGGCTGCTGAAGGAGGCGGACCTGCTGGACCTGGGCGACCCGCGCGCGCTGCGCGCGCTGGCCGAGCGCGCCGCGGAGGACCTCACCACCCGCCTGGCGGGGGGCCGCTGATGCTGCGGCACGTGCGCCTGGCGCCCTACGGCGCGTTCGAGGCGGCCGAGATCGCCCTGGGTCCGGGGCTGACGGTCGTGGTGGGGCCCAACGAGTCGGGCAAGTCCACGCTGCTGGCGGCGGTGGAGGACCTGCTGTTCGGGTTCGAGAAGAGCCCGCGGTACGCGTTCGCGCACGCCCGCGCCCGGCTGCGGGTGCACGCCCGCTGGGACGACGGCAGCGGGGCGCGGGAGCTGGTGCGCTCCTCGCGCGGCCTGCTGGCCGGCGACGGGGACGAGCCGGTGCCGGCGCCGTGGGCGCAGGACGGCTGGGACCGCACCGCGTGGGCGCAGCGCCTGGGCCTGGACCACGAGCGGCTGCGCGCGGGGGGCCGGCTGGTGCTGCGCGGCGCCGGGGACCTCGCGGCCCTGGTGTTCACCGCCCACCACGGCAGCGGCGCGCAGGAGCTGCTGGAGTCGCTGGACGCCGAGGCGGAGGGGCTGTGGCGCCCGCGCGGCCGCTCGGTGCTCAAGGACCACCTGGCGGCGGTGGAGGGGCTGGACGCCGAACTGGCGCGCACCGCCGTGCGCGCCGGGGAGGTCGAGGCGGCCCGCGCCGCGCTGGAGGCCGCGCGGGAGGCGTCCGAGCGGGCGCTGGAGCGCTGGCGGGCCGAGCGGGCGCGGCACGAGGCCGCGGAGGTGCGGGTGCGGCTGGCGCCGCGGGTGCGCACCGCGCTGCGCGAGCGGGCCCGGTCGGCGGAGCTGGCGGCGGAGCTGGCCGACGCGGGCGGTGCGCTGGGCGCGGCGGCCGTGGACGCGCACGCGGCCGCCGTCGCCGCCCGCGACGCCTCCGCGGACGCGCTGGTGGTGCTGGAGCAGCGGGCGCAGCGGCTGAGCGCCGACCGGGCGCGCTGCACCGTCGAGGAGGACGTCCTGGCCGCCGGCGAGGAGCTGGACGCGCTGCTGCAGGCGCGCCAGGCCCGCGCCCAGGACGCGGACGAGGCCGCCGCGGCGCGGCGCGCGGCCGCCGAGGCCCTGCGGCAGGCCCGCGCGGCGCTGACGGAGCTCGGCCCGGTGCCCGAGGGCGCCCTGGAGGAGGTCGTGCCGGCCGTGCTGGCGCGGCTGCGGGTGCCCGCCGACCGCGCCGCGGACCTGTCCGCGCGGGCGGCGGCGTGCGCGGACGCCGACGCCGAGCTGGCCCGCGCGCGCGACGACCTGGCCGCCGCGCGCACCGCCGCGGCCCGCTCCGCCGTCACCGCCGAGGTCGCCGAGGACGACGCGGCGCTGCTGCGCGAGCTGGTCGGCGCGGCCGAGCGGGAGGGCTCCGCGCTGCGCGCGTGGCGGACGGCGCTGGCCGAGCGGGACGCGCGCACCGCCGCGGCCCGCGCCGCCGCCGTCGCCGTCGGCGCCGTGGACCCGGACGCGGCCGTCCTGGAGCAGCCCGCGCTGGACGACGCCCTCGTGCGGCAGCGCCACGCGGCGCTGCTGGCCGCCGGTGCGGAGCTGGAGCTGGCCGTCGCCGGGCGCGAGCGGTGCGAACGCGCGGCCCGCGCGGCCGAGGCCGAGCTGGCCGAGGCGTCCTCCGGCGCCGGGGGCGCCGGCGAGGAGGAGCTGGAGGCGGCCCGCGCCGCCCGCGACGCCGCCCTGGAGCCGGTGCGCGCCGGCGCCGCGCTGGACGACGCCGCCGCCGGCGCCCTGCTGGCGGCGGTCGCCCGCGCCGACGACGCCGCCGACGCCCTGCTGGAGCACGCCGAGGCCGCCGCCCGGCTGCGCCAGCTGCGCCGCGAGGCCGAGCGCGCCGCCGCCGAGGAGCGCGACGCGATCGCCGCCGAGCAGGCCGCCCGGCACGCCGCCGAGCGGGCCCGCGCCGCCCGGGACGAGCTGTTCACCGCCGCCGGGGTGCGGCCCTGCGCGCAGGACCCCTCCCCAGCGCTGGCCGCGCTGGCGCAGCTGGGCGCCGAGCGGGCCGCGGCCGCCGCCGCCGACGGGCGCGCGCGCGAGCTGCGCGCCGACGCCGACGCCCAGCTGGAGCGGCTGACGGTGGTGCTGGAGCGCTGCGGGCGCACCGGCGCCGCCGACGCCGGGCTGGAGCCGGCGCTGGAGACGGCCCGGGCGGTGCTCGCCGCCGCGGCCACCGCCGCCGAGGAGCGGGCCCGCAGCACCGAGCGCGAGCGCACCGCGCAGGAGGCCGCCGAGCGGTGCGCGCACCGGGCGGAGGACGCCGAACGGGCCGCGCGGGCCTTCACCGCGGCCGCGGTCGCCGCCGGGCTGCCGGACGGGCTGGGGCCGCAGGGCTGGGCGGCGCGCGCGCGGACCCTGCAGGTGGCGGTGGAGCGCGCGGACGCGGCGGGTGCGGAGCTGGCCCGCGCGCTCGCGCGCGAGGAGCGCGCCGGGGCGTTCGCCGCGGCCGTCGCGGACGTCGCCGCCCGCCTGGGCGTCGCGTGCGAGGCCGGGCGGGCGGAGTCGGTGGGCGCGGCGCTGTCGGCGCTGGCGGAACGGCTGCGCACCAGCCGCGCCGACGCGGGCACCGCCGCCGCCCTGGAGCGGCAGCTGGCCGAGGTGGCGGACGAGCGCGACCGGGAGCGGGCCCGCGGCGACGCCGCCGAGGCGCAGCTGGCGGCGCTGCGGGGCGACGGCGAGGAGCTGCCCGCGCTGGCCGAGCGCGCCGCGCGCAGCGCCGGGCTGCTGGCCGCGCGCGCCGCCGAGGAGGCGGAGCTGGCGGCCCTGGCTGCCGAGGTGGGCGACCGGGACGCCGTGGCGCGCCTGCTTCGGGAGGTGGGCTCGCGCACCGACGCGGACCTGCGCACGGACGCCGAGCAGCTGGCCGCCGCCGCCGAGGCGGCGCACGAGGCGTGGGCGCAGGCGCGCGAGGCGGTGGGCCGCGCGGAGACGGAGCTGGAGCGCCTCACCAGCGGTGCGGACGCCAACGTGCTGGCGGCGCGGCGCGCGGAGGCGCTCGCGGAGCTGCACGCCGCCACGGAGCGGTACGTGCAGGTGGACCTGCAGCGCACGGTGCTGCGCCGGCAGCTGGAGGAGTTCTCCGCGGCGCGGGAGAACCCGCTGCTGGTGGAGGCGGGCCGGGTCCTGGCGGTGCTGACGGCGGGGCGCTGGACGGGCCTGAGCGCCGTCGACGACGGCGGCAGCCGCCGCCTGGCGGTGCGCCGCGGCGACGGGGAGGTCCTGGAGGGCGTGGAGGGGCTGTCCGAGGGGACCGCCGACCAGGTGTTCCTGGCGCTGCGGCTGGCGGCGATCGCCGCCGAGCACCGCCGCCTCGTGGACGCCGGGCGGGGGCCGCTGCCCGTCGTGCTCGACGACGTGCTGATGACGTTCGACGAGCCCCGCACGGGTGCGGCGCTGGCGGCGCTGGCGGAGCTGGCCCGCGACGTGCAGGTGGTGCTGCTCACCCACCACGCGGACGTCGCCGAGCGGGCGGCGGGCCTGGCCGGCGACGGCCACGACGTGACGGTGACGCGGCTGCCCGCCCCCCCGTCGGCCGGCGACCTCGCCGCCGGGGCGGCGGCGCCGGCCCGCGCGGCGAGGCCGTCGCGCGGCACCGGCGCGGACCCGCAGCTGGTGCGGGCGTGGGCGCGCGGGCAGGGGCTGCCGGTCGCCGACCGCGGGCGGGTCAGCGAGCAGCTGGTGCTGGACTACCTCGCCGCGCACGACCTGTCCTGAGCCGGCCGGCCGTCCTGGGCGCTCAGCCCGCCCCGGCGGCCGCGTACGAGACCCCGAGCCGGGCGGCGATCTCGTCCAGGGCGCGCGTCCCGGCCACGACGTCGGCGGCGGGCCGCAGCGGCGTGGTGGTGCGCCCCGCCCCGATGCACGCGGCGACCTCGGTGGCCTGGTGGTGCAGGCCGCCGTGGTCGTGGGGTTCGGGGTCGCTCCAGCGGTCCAGCACGGTGCCGTCGGCGGCGAGCAGCTCGACGTCGCCGGGGGTGAAGAACCGCCGGGGCAGCACCAGGGTCGCCTCCGTCCCGGCGATCACGGCCGTGCAGGGGGTGACGCTGAACAGGGTGGTGTGCAGCACCGACTGCCGGCCACCGGCGTGCGCGAGCAGCGCGGAGGCCTGCCCGTTGACGCCGGTGGGGGCGTCCTCACCGGAGGCCTGCACCGCCTCGGCCGGTCCCAGCACCCACGCCGCCAGGGCGGTGAGGTAGCTGCCCAGGTCGAGCAGGGTGCCGCCGGCCAGGGCGGGGTCGAGGATGCGGTGACCGGGCTCGAAGTGCTCGCCGTGGTCGGCGACCACGGTGCGCACCTCGCCCAGCAGCCCGCGGTCCAGGACCTGGCGGACCACGTCGAAGCGCGGCAGGTACAGCGTCCACATCGCCTCCGCGCAGAACACCCCGCGCGCGGCGGCCGCCGCGGACACCTCCGCCGCCTGGGCGGCGTCCAGGCCGAGGGGCTTCTCCACCAGGACGTGCTTGCCGGCCTCGACCGCCAGCAGTGCCAGGTCGCGGTGCGTGTGGTGCGGGGTGGCGACGTAGACGACGTCCACGGACGGGTCGGCCAGCAGCGCCGCGCAGGAGCCGTGGGCGACCTCGACACCGGCCGCGTCGGCGAACCGCTGCGCGGAGGCCCGCCCCCGCGAGCCGACGGCGACCACGCGCTGGTCGGTGGAGGCGGCCAGGGCGGCGGTGAAGCGCTGCGCGATCCACCCGGTGCCGAGCACCCCCCAGCGCAGCGCGGGCACGCGCTCGTCCCGCCGGCGCGGGGGCGGCAGGGTGCGGGCGGCGCTCACCGGGCCACCGCCTCGGGGCGGCCGGAGCGCGTGGAGGCGATCGCCGCGGCGGCGACCCGCTGGGCGGCCACGCCGTCGGCGGCGCTCGCCAGGGCGGGGTCCACCGGGCCGCCGCGGGCGGCGTCCACCCACGCCTGCAGCTGCAGGCGGTAGGCGTCGGCGAACCTCGGGCGCCAGTCGGGGTCGTGGCCGCGCGCGTGCCGCAGGTCGCGGTCGACCTCCAGGCGGGCGGGCACCGGCAGCGTCGCGGCCCCCTCGGAACCGACGACCTCGCAGCGCACGTCGTACCCGTAGCGGGCCGCGAGGAAGACCTCCACGGTGGTCAGGGCGCCGTCGGCGGTGCGCAGCAGCAGCACCTGCGGGTCCACCAGCGCCGGCTCCCCCGCCGTCGCGGCGGCGGGCGCGTGCCAGGACACCTCCACGGCCTCGCTGCCCAGCAGCCACGGCACGACGTCGAGGTCGTGGATCGCCGAACCGGTCACCGAGGACTCCGACGTGGCGCCGGGCCCGGGGGCCACGCCGCGGCTGACGTGGTGCACGAGCACGGGCCGGCCCAGCTCGCCGGCGCGCAGGGCTCGCGCCAGGGCGACGTAACCGGGGTCGAAGCGGCGCATGAACCCCACCGCGAACAGCGGCGCACCCGGCACCGCCGCCGCGGCGGCCACCTCCAGGGCGCCGTCCAGCGTGGGGGCGAGGGGTTTCTCGCACAGCACGGGTTTGCCCGCGGCCAGCGCGGCGGTGGCCAGTTCCGGGTGGGTGGCGTCGGGCGAGGCGACGACGACGGCGTCCACGTCGCCGGCGGCGACGAGTTCGCGCGGGTCGGCGAGCACGCGCGCTCCCCCGGCGTCGGCGGCCGCGGCGGCGGCCCGGGCGGTGTCGGGATCGGCCACGGCCGTGACGACGGCGCCGCTGACGAACCGGTGCAGCGTGCGGGCGTGGTCGGCGCCCATGACCCCGGCGCCGGCCACGCCCACCCGCAGGACGTGCTGCGTCACGCGCGCGCCTCGCGGCGGCGGGCGGCGTGCTCGCGCAGGCGCGCGACGGCGTCGTCGACGGCGGCGTCCTCGCGCAGGCAGTCGCGCAGCACCTCCGCCTGCGAGGGCGGGTTGATCCGCCCGACGGGCTGGTCCAGGTCCAGGTCGGTGGGGAACGGGTACCCCTCGGCGGAGGCGGCGATCACGTTGTCCAGCACCTCGTCGGGGACGCCGGCGGCGCGGCGGGCGCGCAGCTCCGGGTACAGCGCCTCGCACACCGCCAGGCGGTCCACGACCTCCAGGGAACGGCCGAACGCGGAGGAGACCTGCAGCAGGTTCGCCATGCGCTGCACGTCCGCGGAGACGTTGGAACCGGCGCAGTGGAACAGGGCGGGGTTGAAGAACACCGCGTCGCCCTTGCGCAGCGGCAGCTGCACGTGGTGCTCGTCGAAGTAGGCGCGGAACTCCGGCAGCACCACCGCCAGGTAGCCGGGCTCGTACTTCTGCGAGTGCGGCAGGTACATCGTCGGCCCGGACTCCACGGGCATGTCGACGTGCGCGACGGCGCCCTGCAGCGTCATCACCGGGGACAGGCGGTGCACGTGCGCGGGGAACCGCTCCGCCGTCTCCAGGGGCATGAACCCCAGGTGGTAGTCGCGGTGCGGGGTCTGCGCGGTGCCGCCGGGGTTGACGACGTTGAGGTCGGAGATCACCTGGTACTGCGGCCCCAGCCAGGCCGTGGAGACCAGGTCGACGACGTCGGTGGCGAAGTAGTCGCAGAACACCTCCGGGTCCTGACGGGCGAGCTTCTCCAGCGCGCCCCACACGCGGTCGTTCGCCCCGGGCTTGGCGAAGTGGTCGCCGCCGGTGATGCCGGAGGCGTGCTGCTCGTCGATCATCCGCTGGTAGGCGGCGGTGGCGCGGTCGACGACGGCGTCCTCGAACGCACCGGCGAACACCGCGATGCCGGCGCCGTCGGCGAGGACGCGGGCGATCTCGTCCTGCGCCTCGCGGCGGGCGGCCTCGCCGCCGCCGGCGAGGTGGGCGCGCAGTCGCTCGCCGTAGACGGGCACGCCGCGCTCGACGCGGTCGGCCAGGGGCACCTCGTCCGGGTCGGTCCCGGCTTCGACGAGGCGGCGGAACTCGTCCAGGTCGCAGTCCTCGCGGGTCAGCCAGGTGGTGGGACGGCGGGTGGTGGGTGCGGTCACGGGGAACCTCCTCGGCTCGGCGGCCGGTGCGGCCGGTGGCCGCTCGCCGGTGAGGGCCACGCCGGCGACGCTACGGCGCGCACGAGCGGCGCGGACCTTGCCGATCCGTCATTTTCCCACCATCCTCGCCCCGTGCCCCGCACCTTCCGCGTCCGCGACATCGCCTGGCAGGCGGGGGTGTCGGAGACCACCGTGGACCGCGTCCTCAACGGCCGGCCGGGGGTGCGCGCCACCACCGTCGACGAGGTGCACCGGGCGATCGAGGACCTCCAGCGGCAGCGCACCCAGCTGCGCCTGACCGGGCGCACGTTCGTCGTGGACGTCGTCGTGGACGCCCCCGAGCGCTTCACCTCCGCGGTGCGCGACGCGCTGGAGCGCACCCTGCCGGTGCTGCGCCCGGCCGTGCTGCGCTGCCGGTTCGACTTCTCCGACGAGGCGCCCGGTGAGCAGGTGGCGCAGCGCCTGCTGCGCGCGGCGCGGCGCGGCTCGCACGGCGTGGTGCTCAAGGCGCCCGAGCACCCGGACGTGGTGGCGGCGGTGGACCGCCTGCGCGAGCGCGGGGTGCCGGTGGTCACCCTGGTCACCGACCTGCCGGGCAGCGCGCGCGTCGCCTACGTCGGCATCGACAACCGGGCGGCCGGCGCGACCGCGGCGTACCTGGTGGGCCGCTGGGGCGGGCCGGGCGCGGGGACGGTGCTGGTGGCCCGGGGCCGCTCCACGTTCGAGGGGGAGGACGCCCGGTTCGAGGGGTTCCGCCGCACCCTGGCCGAGCGCTCCCCGCGGATCGCGGTGCGCCAGGCCGCCGACGGGGCCCCGCTGGCGGAGCTGGTGCGCGCCGCGCTGCGCGAGGACCCGGGTGTGGACGCCGTCTACTCGATGTACGCCTCGGGCAGCTCGGCGGGCGTCCGGGAGGCGTTCGCGGAGGCGGGGCGCACCTGCCGGCTGTTCGTCGGGCACGACCTGCACCCCGAGCACGAGCACCTGCTGCGCACCGGGGAGATGGACGCGGTGCTGCACCACGACCTGCCCGGGGACCTGCGCCGGGCCTGCCACGCGCTGCTGCAGGCGCGCGGGGAGCTGCCCGACGCCCCGCACTCGTGGCCGTCGTCGGTGCAGGTCGTCACGCCGTTCAACCCGCCGCTGCCCCTGCCCGCCCCCTGACCCCTCCCCCACCCCGGGGCGGAAACCAGTGTTTCCGCCCCGGCAGGGGCCCTTCGGAGGGCGGAAACACTGGTTTCCGCCGGGGTGGGGGCGGGGGGAGGACTCAGCGCAGGGGGGTGGGCAGCTGCGGCAGCTGCAGCAGCAGCCACGGGCTGAACGGGGACGGGTCGCGCTCCACCTCGGCGCGCAGCTCGTCCAGGCCGACCCAGCGCCAGTCGCCCACCTCGGCGGGGTCGGGCGCCAGGCCGGCGGCCAGGGTCGCGGTGAACACCGGGCACACCTCGTTCTCCACCGTGCCGTCGGCCATCTCGGCGCGGTAGCGGAACCGCGGCAGCACCGGTCGCACGTCCGCCACCGAGGTGCCCAGCTCGTCGGCGGCGCGGCGGTGCACGGCGTCCACGGGCTCCTCCCCCGGCCCCGGGTGGCCGCAGAAGGAGTTCGTCCACACCCCCGGCCAGGTGCGCTTGACCTCGGCGCGTCGCGTCAGCAGGGTGCGCCCGGCGCCGTCCACGACCCAGCAGGAGAACGCCAGGTGCAGGGGCGTGGCGGCGTGGTGGACGCTCGCCTTGGGTGCGGTCCCGCACGGGGCGCCGTCCTCGGTGAGCAGGACGACGAGCTCGGTGCTCCCGGCGGTGGCGCAGGTGGTGGGGGCGGTCACCGGAGCACCGTACGCGCCCGGTGGGCGGCGTGCCCGGCGCGCGTCAGGCCGGCGACGGCACGCGGCCGCCCGCGGCGGCGACCGCCTCGTCCAGCTCGGCGCCCAGGGCGAGGTCCTCGCCGTCGGCGAGGCGCTGCTCCAGCTCCCGCACTCGCGGGATCACCAGCTCCCCGAACGCCTCGACCTCCTCCTTCACGTGCAGGAACCCCAGCAGCAGCAGGTCCACCCCCACCAGGGAGTACGCCAGGACCCGGCGGGCCACCTCGTCGGGGGTGCCGACCAGGCCGGTGCGGAACCCGTCGTTGTACTGCACGAGGTCACGGAACTCGCTGTCCGCCCACATGCCCTTGCGGTCCTTCGTGGCGTTGCCGGCCTCCTGCACCGCGGCACCGAAACCCTCGACCTTCGCGACGTCGGCCTTGGCGACGATCTCCTCCAGCACCGCCTCCGCCTCCTGGCGGGTGTCGCGGACGAGCGCGAAGCCGTTGAGCCCGAAGCGGATCGAGCGGCCGTTCGCGGCGGCCAGGGCGCTGACCTCGCGCACCTGCTCGGCCGCGCCGGCGATGGACCTGCCGTTCATGAAGTACCAGTCGCTGACGCGGCCGGCCATCGCCTGCGCGGCGGTGGAGTTGCCGCCCTGGAACACCTCCGGCTGCACCTTCGGCTGCGGGCGGAACGTGATGTCCCGGGCGGAGAAGAAGTCACCCTCCTGGGAGTACCCGTCCTGCGACCACACCCCGCGCAGCAGGCTGATGAACTCCTCGGACTGCCGGTAGCGCTCGTCGTGCTCGTGCCAGGTGATGCCCAGCTGCGTGGCCTCGTCCTTGAACCAGCCGGAGACGACGTTCAGGGCCAGGCGGCCGCCGGTGATCTCCTGCGCGGTCGCGGCGAACTTGGCCAGCACGCCGGGGTGCCAGAAGAAGGGGTGGACGGCGGCGATGACCTTCAGCTTCTCGGTCGCCAGCAGCAGCGCCAGGGAGAACGAGGTGGACTCGTGCTGGGCGTCCGCGCCGTAGGAGGCCAGGTAGCGCACCTGCGTCAGGGCGTACTCGAAGCCCACCCGCTCCGCGGCACGGGCGACCTCGACGTTGTAGGCGGGGTCGTGGCTCGTGCGCTGCTCGATCGTGGAGACGACGAGACCGCCGGAGACGTTGGGGACCCAGTAGGCGAACTTCACGGGCATGCGCGTGCTCCTCCATCGGTCCTGGCGGTAGCACCAGCGGTTCACCGTGGTTGCTGCGACGTCTGCGAGCCAGGTCTCTCGGCCGCTCTGGATGGTCCCGGGGAGCGTAACCCGCCACGGAGCGCGCCCGCCACGGAACGAGCACGACGCCCCGGCCGCTCACCCCCAGCCGGTCAGGGCCCGCACGCCCGCGGCCGCCGCGGCCGCCGCCACGATCACCACGAGGAACGGCGCCCGCAGCGCCAGCGCCACCGCCGCGACGCCCAGGCCCACCAGGCGCGCGTCCGCGACGAGGCGGTCGCCGTCGCTGGCGGTCTGCACCACGACGAGCGCGGCGAGCAGCGCCGCCGGCAGCAGGGCCCCGGCGCGGCGGGCGCGGGGGTGCTCCAGCAGCCGGGCCGGGACCAGGTGCCCGGCGAGCTTGAGGGCGTAGGCGATCGCGCCGGCGGCCAGGACCGCCACCCAGGTGCTCACGCGTCCTCCCCCGCCCGGTCCCCGCCCCGCTCGCCGGTGCGCGCCCCCGGCCGCTCGGGGCGCAGCCCGGCGGCGGCCGCCACCAGGGCCGCCGCGACGACCGGCAGCCCCACCGGCACCACCGGCACGAGCAGCAGCGCCACCAGGGCGGCCACCGCGGCGACCGCGGCGGCCTGCCCCTGCCGCAGCCGCGGCCACAGCAGCGCCAGGAACGCCGCCGCCGCGGCCGCGTCCAGGCCCCACCGGCGCGGGTCGCCCAGCGCGTCACCCAGCAGCGCCCCCGCCAGGGTGGCCAGGTTCCAGCCGACGAACACGGTCGCCCCGGTGACCCAGAACCCGGTGCGACGGGCGGGGTCCGTGCCCTGCGCGGCACCGACGGCGGTGGACTCGTCGATGGTCAGGTGGGCGGCGAGCAGCCGGCGCGCGCCGCGCACCCGCAGGAACGGGCCGACCTGCAGGCCGTAGAGGGCGTTGCGCACCCCCAGCAGGGAGGAGGCCGCCACCGCGGCGGCCACGCTGCCGCCGCCGCCGAGGACGCCGACGAGGGCGAACTGCGAACCCCCGCTGAAGATCAGCAGCGACGTGGCGCACGCCTGCGCCACGCTGAGGCCGTTGGCGACCGCCAGCGCCCCCAGGCTGACGCCGTACAGGGCGGTCGCCACCCCCACCGAGAGCCCCTGGCGGCGCGCGGAGCGGACGGGACCGGCCGTCCGGGGCGGGTCGGTGCGGGACGGGTCGGCGGGCACGCCGGACAGCTCTACCAGACGGGAGCGACGCCTCACGTCGTCGGCAGCGTCCAGGTCAGCGCGGTGCACGAGACCGACAGCACGAGCAGCACGGTGGTGTCCACCGCCCGCGAGCGCACCGCGAGCGCGCCGGCGACCCGCACGGGCAGCACCAGCCGCAGGACCGCGGCCACCGCGAGGTCGGCGCCGAGCAGGAGGCCGCCGGCGACGGGCCCGGCGACGACGGTGAGGACCAGCGCGAGCCCCGCACCGGCCGCGAGGGCGCCGAGGACCGCACCGCCGGGGGCGGGCGGGGGTCCTTCGGTCCCGGTCGGCACGGGGCGCACGCTACCGACCGGGACCCGCGGCGGGGTGGACGTCAGTGCGCGAAGTGGCGCGCGCCGGTGAAGTACATCGTCACGCCGGCCTCGCGGGCGGCGGCGACGACCTCCTCGTCGCGGATGGAACCGCCCGGCTGCACGATCGCGCGCACCCCGGCGTCGAGGAGGATCCGCGCGCCGTCGGCGAAGGGGAAGAAGGCGTCGGAGGCGGCCACCGCGCCGCGGGCGCGCTCGGCGCCGGCCCGCTCGACGGCCAGGCGGCAGGAGTCCACCCGGTTCACCTGGCCCATGCCGACGCCGACGGAGGCGCCGTCCCTGGCGAGCAGGATCGCGTTGGAGCGCACGGAGCGGACCGCGCGCCAGGCGAACTCCAGGTCCGCCAGGGTCGCCTCGTCGGCGGCCTCGCCGGCGGCGAGGGTCCAGTCCGCCGGGGAGTCGCCCTCGGCGTCGATGCGGTCGAGGTCCTGCACGAGGACGCCGCCGGAGACGGGACGGGCCTCGGCGCCGGCGCGCGCGTACCCCTCGGGCAGCTGCAGCAGGCGCACGTTCTTCTTGCGCTGCAGCACCTCCAGCGCCTCCGGCTCGAAACCGGGAGCGACGACGACCTCGGTGAACACGTCGGCGACCTGCGCGGCCATCGCGGCGGTGACGACGCGGTTGGCGGCGATGACGCCGCCGTAGGCGGACACCGGGTCGCACGCGTGGGCCTTGGCGTGCGCGTCGGCGACGTCAGCGCCGACCGCGATGCCGCACGGGTTGGCGTGCTTGATGACCGCCACCGCCGGGGCGGTGAAGTCGAACGCGGCGCGCAGGGCGGCGTCGGCGTCGACGTAGTTGTTGTAGGACATGGCCTTGCCGTGCAGCTGGACGGCCTGCGCGATGCCGGGGGCGGCGGCCGGGTCGGCGTAGACGGCGGCGCGCTGGTGCGGGTTCTCGCCGTAGCGCAGCACCGAGGTGCGTTCCAGCGCGGTGCCGGTGACGGCGGGCCAGCCCTCGTCGCTCTCGTCGAGGGTCTGCTGCGCGAACCAGCCGGCGACCGCGGTGTCGTAGGAGGCGGTGTGGGCGAACGCCTCCGCGGCCAGGCGGCGGCGCTGGGCGAGGGTGAAACCGCCGGCGCCCACGGCCTCGAGGGCGTCGCCGTAGCGGGCGGGGTCGGTGACGACGGCGACGCTGGGGTGGTTCTTCGCCGCGGCCCGCACCATCGAGGGCCCGCCGATGTCGATCTGCTCGACGACGTCGTCGAAGCCGGCGCCGGAGGCGACGGTCTCGCGGAACGGGTAGAGGTTCACCACCACCAGGTCGAACGGCTCCACGCCGAGGTCGGCGAGCTGGCGCACGTGCTCGGGCAGGCGGCGGTCGGCGAGGATCCCGGCGTGCACGCGCGGGTGCAGGGTCTTGACCCGCCCGTCCAGGCACTCGGGGAAACCGGTCAGCTCCTCCACGGGCGTCACCGGCACCCCGGCGGCGGCGATGCGCGAGGCGGTGGAGCCGGTGGAGACGATCGCGACGCCGGCGGCGTGCAGGCCGGTGGCGAGCTCCTCCAGGCCCGTCTTGTCGTAGACGCTGACGAGGGCGCGCCGCACGGGGTGGCGCTGCGCGGTCTGCTCGGCGGTCGGGTTCTCGGCCATCGGCTGGGGTCGTCCTCTCGGGGTGGGGCGGGTCAGCTCGGGCGGGTGGTGGGCAGCTCGCCGCGGGCGAGGCGGGCGACGACGTCGACGAGCAGGTGGCGCTCGGCGTCCTTGATGCGCTCGTGCAGGCTCGCCTCGTCGTCGTCGTCGAGGACGCGCACGGCGGCCTGGTCGAGGATCGGGCCGGTGTCCACGCCGGCGTCGACGAGGTGCACGGTGCAGCCGGTGACCTTCACGCCGTGGGCGAGGGCGTCGCGCACGCCGTGGGCGCCGGGGAACGACGGCAGCAGCGCGGGGTGGGTGTTGACGAGGCGGCCGCCGAAGGCGTCCAGCAGCGGGGCGCCGACGATGCGCATGAACCCGGCGAGGACGACGAGGTCGGGGTGGTGGGCGGCGACGGCGGCGGCCAGCGCCTCGTCCCAGGCGGCGCGGTCGGGGTGCTCGGCGGGCGGGACGGTGAACGTCGCGGCCCCGGCGGTGCGGGCGCGCTCCAGGGCGGCGGCACCGGGCTTGTCGGAGCCGACGGCGACGACGGTGAAGGCGTCCCCGCGGGCGTCGAGGAGCGCCTGGAGGGTGGACCCGGATCCGGAGGCGAGGACGACGACGCGCGCTGGCACGTGCGCAGACGATAGCCGTCGCGGTGAGCGCACCCCGACGCGCGGCCCCGCGGGCGGGCGGGGGCCAGGATGTCGCGGGTGAGCACCCCGCCCTTCGTGAGCGCCGCCGACCTCGCGGCGCGCCTGGACGACCCCGACCTGGTCCTGCTGGACGTGCGCTGGCGCCTCGGCGAGACCACCGGCCGCGAGCAGCACCGCGCCGGGCACCTGCCCGGCGCGGTGTTCGTGGACCTGGACGCCGAGCTGTCCGCACCGCCCTCGCCCGCGGCGGGCCGGCACCCGCTGCCGGCGGTGGCGGACCTGCAGCGCGCCGCCCGCCGGTGGGGGCTGCGCGCCGGTTCGCGCGTCGTGGCCCTCGACGACTCCGGTGGCGCGGCGGCCGCGCGCGCCTGGTGGGTGCTGCGCTGGGCGGGCTTCGCCCGGGTGGAGCTGCTGGACGGCGGGCTGGCGGCGTGGCGGGCGGCGGGGCTGCCGCTGGAGGGCGGGGAGGTGGTGCCCGCGCCGGGTGACGTGGAGCTGGGGCCGGGCGGTGCGCTGCCCGCGGTCGACGCGGAGGAGGCGGCCGCCGCTCCCGCCCGCGGGGTGCTGCTGGACGCGCGGGCCCCGGAGCGCTACCGCGGTGAGGTGGAACCGGTGGACCCGCGCGCCGGGCACGTGCCGGGGGCGCGCAACCTGCCGCCGGGTTCCCTCGTGGACGGTGCGGGGCTGCTGCTGCCGCCGGCGGCGCTGCGGGAACGGCTGGCGGCCGCGGGCGTGGGGCCGGGGGTGCCGGTGGTGGCGTCGTGCGGGTCCGGGGTGTTCGCGAGCCTGACCGTGGCGCAGCTCGCGGCGGCGGGGGTGGACGCGGCGCTGTGGCCGGGGTCGTGGTCGCAGTGGTCGGCGGACCCTGCGCGTCCCGTCGCCACCGGCCCCACCCCCTGACACCTGCTCACCCCCACCCCACCCCACCCCCTGCGGTGATCAAGGAAGTTGCCACTTCCTTGATCACCGCAGGGGGTGGGGCGGGGTGTCAGGTGCGCTTCCGGGGGCGCCGGCCGGCCGGGCGCGCTCCCCGACCCGGTTCCCCGCCCGGGGCGTCGGCGGGGCCCTCGGCGGGGCCCGCACCGGGGTCCTCGCCGGTTCCCGCGCCGGAGCGCCCGCCGCGGCGGGCGGCCGCTGCGCCCAGCAGGCCGCCGGCGGGGGCGCTCGCGCCGGCGGGCAGGTCCGCGGGGACGCGGGTGCCGCGCCACGAGGTCCAGGCTCGGTGCAGCAGCACCGCCAGCGCGCCGCCGGCGGCGACCTCCACCGCCACGGCCAGGCCCGTCAGCAGCGGGTCGGGGCCCAGCTCGCTCATCCGGTCCCGGCCCAGCGGCCCGGACGCCAGGGCGGCGAGCACCGCGACGGCGAGGCCGGTCAGCGCGCCGGTCGCACCGGCCACGGCGAGGCGGTGCGACGGCGCGGCGGCGCGGTGGCGGTGCAGCAGCGCGGCACCGGCTCCGGTGAGCACCGGCAGCGCCACCACGAGCCACGCCGCGACCGGGGTGGCGCCCGGCGGGGGCAGCGCGCCGAGCACCGGAACGGCGGGCAGCGTCGCCAGGGTCGTGCCGCCGGGCGCGACGGAGGTGGCGGTGCCCACGGCGAAGCCCGGGCCGGCGACCCAGGCGAGCGCCCACACCGCCAGGGTGGGCAGCAGCAGCAGCTGCGCCAGGGTCAGCAGCGCCCCGCCCAGCCAGCCCGGCTCCAGCGAGCGGTGCAGCAGCAGCACGTCGGCGCGGCCGTGCACGAGCGCGACGGCCAGCACCAGCGAGCCCAGGGCCAGCAGCGCCGCCGTGCACGCCAGCGCCGGGCGCAGCGCGGCGGCCACGACGGCCGGCACCCGCGCCGGCGGGGCCGGCCGGTGGGCGCGCGCGGCGACGGCGAAGCCGACGGCGCCGACGGCGAGGCCGCCGAGCAGGGCGTGCAGGGGGCCTGCCGCGGCCACGCCGCTGCGGGTGACCAGCGCCAGCAGCAGCGCGAGGACGCCGTAGCCGCCGGCGAACACCGCCGCGCCGGGCCAGAACGGCACACCGCGCTCGGCGTCGGCCTGGTCGCGCACCCACGTCCGCACGGCCCGCACCGCCGAGGCGACGGCGAGCAGCGTCACGCCCAGCGGGGCGACGGCGAGGGCGCCGCCGACGACGGCCACGGGGGCGCCGTGGCCGAGCAGCCACACGTCGGCACCGACGCGGACCACGGCCGCGAGGGAGGAGGTCGAGCGCACGGCGCCGAGCCACGCCACGAGCGTGAGCACGGCGATCGGCAGCAGCAGGGTCAGCACGGCGCGCACGGCCGCGGTCAGCAGCGGCAGCAGGTCGGCGGGGGTGGCGGGCGGCGGCGGGGTACCGGCGGGGCGGTCGACGAGCGTGGACATCGTCCCCATGCTCCCCCGGCGCACGGCCCCTCCGGTCCGCGACGCGCCCGGTGCGCGCGCGAGGGCCCCCGCCGGCGTGACCGGCGGGGGCCCTCGATCAGGCGGCGCGGGGCGCCGCGGGGATCACTTCCCCAGGTTCTGGAAGATCTCCCGGGCCAGCTTCGCGGTCTCGCTGGGCGTCTTGCCGACCTTGACGCCGGCGGCCTCGAGGGCCTCCTTCTTGGCCTGCGCGGTGCCGGCCGAGCCGGACACGATGGCGCCGGCGTGGCCCATCGTCTTGCCCTCGGGCGCGGTGAACCCGGCGACGTAGCCGACGACGGGCTTGGTGACGTTGGCCTCGATGAACTTGGCCGCGCGCTCCTCGGCGTCGCCGCCGATCTCGCCGATCATCACGATGACGTCGGTCTCCGGGTCGTCCTGGAACGCCTGGAGCGCGTCGATGTGCGTGGTGCCGATGACGGGGTCGCCGCCGATGCCCACGGCGGAGGAGAAGCCGATGTCGCGCAGCTCGTACATCATCTGGTACGTCAGCGTGCCGGACTTGGACACCAGGCCGATGCGCCCGGGCGGGGTGATGTCGGCGGGGATGATGCCGACGTTCGACTTGCCGGGGCTGATCAGGCCGGGGCAGTTCGGGCCGATGAGGCGGGTCTTGCCGCCGGCGGCGGCCAGCGCGTAGAACTCCGCGCTGTCGTGCACCGGCACGCCCTCGGTGATGACGACCACGAGGGGCGTCTCGGCCTCGATGGCCTCCACCGCGGCGGCCTTGGTGAACTTCGCCGGGACGAAGATCACGCTGACGTCGGCGCCGGTGGCCTCGCGGGCCTCGGCGACGGTGCCGAACACCGGCACCTGCACGGGCGAGCCGTCCGCGCCGGTGAAGTCGACGCTCTGCCCGGCCTTGCTCGGGTTGACGCCGCCGACGACGTTCGTGCCGGAGGCGAGCATCCGCTGGGTGTGCTTGCGGCCCTCGGAGCCGGTCATGCCCTGCACGAGGACCTTGCTGTCGGAGTTCAGGAAGATCGCCACGGATCAGGCCTTTCCGGTGCTCGCGAGTTCGGCGGCCTTGGCGGCCGCGCCGTCCATGGTGTCGACGACGGTCACCAGCGGGTGGTCCGCCTCGGCGAGGATGCGCCGGCCCTCCTCGACGTTGTTGCCGTCCAGGCGGACCACGAGCGGCTTGGTGGCCTCGTCGCCGAGGATGCCCAGGGCGGAGACGATGCCCTTGGCGACCTCGTCGCAGGCGGTGATGCCGCCGAAGACGTTGACGAACACGCTCTTGACCTGCGCGTCGCCCAGGATGACGTCCAGGCCGTTGGCCATGACCTGCGCGGAGGCGCCGCCTCCGATGTCGAGGAAGTTCGCGGGCTTCACCCCGCCGAACTCCTCGCCGGCGTAGGCGACGACGTCCAGGGTGCTCATGACGAGCCCGGCGCCGTTGCCGATGATGCCGACCTCGCCGTCGAGCTTGACGTAGTTGAGGTTCATCTCCTTCGCCTTGGCCTCGAGCGGGTCGGCCGCGGCGGCGTCGGCCAGCTCGGCGTGGCCGGGGTGGCGGAAGTCGGCGTTCTCGTCGAGCGTGACCTTGCCGTCGAGGGCGACGATCTTCCCGTCCTCGGTGCGCACCAGCGGGTTGACCTCGACGAGGGTGGCGTCCTCGGCGGTGAACACGCCCCACAGCTTCTGCACGACGTCGGCGACGGCCTCGCGCAGCTCGGGTGCGAACCCGGCCTTCTCCACGATCTCGGCGGCCTTGGCGGCGTCGATGCCGGTGCGGGCGTCCACGGGCACGCGGGCCAGCGCCTCGGGGCGCTCCACGGCCAGCTGCTCGATCTCCACGCCGCCCTCGACGCTGGCCATCGCCAGGTAGGTGCGGTTGGAGCGGTCGAGCAGCACGGAGAAGTAGAACTCCTCGGCGATCTTCGCGCCCTGGGCGATCATCACCTGGTGCACGGTGTGGCCCTTGATGTCCATGCCGAGGATCTCGCGGGCGCGCTCGGCGGCCTCCTGCGGGGAGTGGGCGAGCTTCACACCGCCCGCCTTGCCGCGCCCGCCGGTCTTCACCTGGGCCTTGACGACCACGGTGCCGCCGCCCATGCTCTCGGCCGCGGCCTGCGCCTGCTCCGGCGTCGTCGCGACCTTGCCGTCCAGGACGGGTACGCCGTGCGCCGCGAACAGGTCGCGCGCCTGGTACTCGAAGAGGTCCACCAGTTCTTCCTCGTCTTCGTCGTCGGAAGTTCGTCGTGTCGCTGCCGACGAGCGCCCCGGGCGGGGCCCCGCGTCGGCCGGCACCGGGCGTTCAGCACCCTAGTGCTCCCCCGCCACGGGGACCCGGTCGGCACGGATGACGCGGATCACACCGCCCCGCCGCCGGGCGCGCACGGCTTCGCCCGCCGGTGGGCCGCGTGCGAGCATGGGGGTGCCCGGCCGTCGGGGAGGACGGTCCGGCGGGACCCGCGCGGGAACGGCCCCCGGGGGGCGGTGGACGCTGGAGGTGGGTGTGGCGCAGGCGCAGGCGCAGGCGCAGGCGCACGAGCAGCCGCAGCACCGGGCCGCGGGCGAGTTCACCCTGGACGTGGCTGCGGACCGCTGGCGGTTCTGCCCCGCCGCCCGCGAGGTCCTGCACCTGCCCCCGGGCGAGGACGTGACCACCACCGCGCGGCTGTGCGAGCACGTCGAGCCGCGCGACGCGCTGCGGCTGCGCGCGGAGGTCGACGCGGCCGTGCGCGAGGGCGCGCCGTTCGGGGTGCTGGTGTCCTTCGACGACGGCGGGGGCGGGCGGCGCTGGGCCGCGGTGACGGGCCGGCCCGGCGGGACAGCCGGCGGGACAGCCGGCGGGGCGGCGCGGACCCTGACCGGCCAGGTCGCCGACGTGACCGGCCCCCTCCTGCGCGACGTCAGCGAGGTCACCGCGGTCCAGCTGCGCACGGCGCTGGAGTCGCGGCAGGTGATCGACCAGGCCAAGGGCGCGCTGATGCTCGTGTACGGCACCGGCGCCGACGAGGCCTTCGAGCTGCTGCGGTGGAGCTCGCAGCAGCGCAACGTGAAGCTGGCCGACCTCGCCGAGCGCGTCACGGCGCTGTGCCGCGCCGGCGCGGACCTGCCGGCGAGCGTGCGCGGCCGCCTCGACGACGTGCTGCAGACCACCTTCGAGCGCGAGGCGGGCGTCCCGCCCGCCGGCGCACCAGGTGCGGTGACGGCCGCGGAGCCGCCCGGCGTGCTCACCTCGCGCACGAGCAGCGCGGGCGTGCCGGTGCTGGAGGTCGGCGGCGACGTGGACCTCGCGTCCGCGGCGGCCTTCTCCGCGGCCGTCGCGGACGCCGTCGACCGGGCCCGCGCCCCGCGGCCAGTGGTGGTGGACCTGTCCGGCGTCGGCTACCTGGGCTCGGTGGGCGTTTCGGTGCTCACCACCGCCCACCGCCGCTGCGAGCGCGCCGGCACGCCGCTGCGGGTGGTGGTCGGTGCGCGCACGGACGTCCTGGACTTCCCCGGCCTGCGCCGGCTGAGCCTGCACGCCGACGTGGCCGCGGCGCTGGCGGCGCGGGACGCCGCTCCCGAGCCGCCGCGGGCGGCACCGGGCGACGCTCCCCGCCACGTGGACCTGCGCGAGCGCTCCGGGGCGCGCGGGCGCCGCTGAGCCGCCCGCGCAGCACGGGCCGCGCGGTCAGGCCGTGCGGTGGGGCAGCTCGGCCAGCTCCAGCACCGCGGCCGCGGCGCCGCCCGCCGGCGCCAGCAGGTCCAGGCGGTCCCAGCCGCCCGCGCCGCGCGCCGCCTCGGCCAGGGCCTGCACCCCCGCGCTGGCGAGGTGGGTGACGCCGGAGAGGTCGACGCTCAGGCGCACGGCACCGCCCCGGGCGGCGCGGCGCAGCTCGTCGAGCAGGTCCGGGGCGCTGGCCAGGTCCACCGCGCCGCGCACCCGCACGGCCGCGCCGGCGGTCTCCACGGCGAACGGCGGGTCCTCCGCGGGCCCCGGGCCGGGCCCGGCACCCTCGAGCGGGCCGGGCACGTCCACCTCCACGGGCCGCTGCAGGGCCCGCTCCACCTCGACGACCGTGCCGGTGGCGGAGGGTCGCACGCGCAGCCGCCCGAGCGCCCCCAGCAGTGCCAGGCCCCGGCCGCGGTCGCCGGGTTCGGCACGGGGCTCGCGCCAGCGGCCGTCGTCGGCGACGGTCAGCCCCAGCACCCCGGTGGCGTCCAGCCCGGCGGTGACGCGCACGCGGTGGGGTGCGCCGGCCCCGTCGCGACCGTCGTGGGCGTGCTCGACGGCGTTGGCCACGGCCTCCCCCGCCAGCAGGTCCACGGTGCGCGCCTCGGCGGGGTGCAGGTGCAGCGGCGCGGCCCACGCCCGCAGCCGCGCGCGCAGCACGGCCAGCGAGGACGGCTCGGCGGGCAGGTCGAGCACCAGCGGGCCCGGCGGGGTGCGCGGGGCGGCCACGAGGACGGTGACGTCGTCGCGGGCCCCGGGCCCGGCGAGCCGGGCGAGGAGGGCCCGGCACACCGCCTCGGCGGGCGAGCCGGCCGCGCCGGGCCCGCCGGCGAGGGCGGTGCGCAGCGCGTGCCCGGCGGCGTCCGCCACCAGCTCGCGCTCGGCGGCGCGGGAGCGGCCGGGCCGCTCCACCAGCCCGTCGGTGTAGAGCAGGACGTGCTCGCCGGGGCCCGGGCGCGCGGTGCGCACGGTGCGTCCGGCCCGTTCGCCGGGGACGGCGAGCGGGCCGCCACCGGTCTGCTCCAGGTGCTCGGCGGTGCCGTCGGCGCGCACGAGCACCGGGGCGGGGTGCCCGGCGGTGACGTACCGCAGCTCGCCGCCGGCCGGGTCGAGCACCGCGGCGCAGACGGTGGCGGCCGCCGCCCCGGGCAGCCGGCGCGCGACGGCGTCGAGGTCCGCCAGCGCCTCCGCCAGGTCCGCACCGGCGCCGAGGCGCTGGGCGAGCACGGCGCGCAGCTGGCTCATGGCGGCGCTGGCGAGCACGCCGTGCCCGACGACGTCGCCGACGACGAGCGCGAGGCGGCCGCCGTCCAGGACCACGGCGTCGAACCAGTCGCCGCCAGCGGCCTGCCCGGCCCCGGCCACCGCGTACCGGGCGGCCACGTCCACGCCCGGCAGCACCGGCAGGGCGGCGGGCAGCAGCGCGGCCTGCAACCGGGCCACGACGGCGCGCGCCTCGTCGTAGCCGCGGCGCACCGCCTGCGCCTCGCGGGCGCGGACCAGGTGCAGGTAGAGGCGCGGGGCGACCTCGCGCAGGAGGCGGTCCTCCTCCTCGTGCCACGCGGCGCCCGGCGCCTTGGCGGCGGTGACGGTGAACAGCCGCCGCCCGCCGCCGTCGACGGCGGCGGCGCGCTCCTGCCCCGCCGGGCCCGGCGCGGCGTGCTCCCACGCCACCTCGCCGCCCGGGGCCTCGCCCCCGCCGTCGGCGACGGTGAGCCGCAGGCGCGCCAGCGCCAGGTGCTCGGCCAGGCGGCGGCCGGCGTCCGCGGTGACCCGGGCGGGGTCGTCGGCGCGGGCGAGCACGTCGCCGAGCTCGGCGGCGAACGCGGCGGCCTCGACGCGGCGGCGGTCGTCGGTGACGTCGGGGTTGCTGCCGGCCAGGCCGGCGAAGCGGCCGTCGGCGGTGCGCAGCGGCGCGGCGGTCGTCTCGATCCACCGGTGCTCGCCGTCGGCGCGGCGCACCCGGGCGCGGGCGCGGAAACCGCGGCCCTGCGCGGTGGCGGCCTCGAACTCGCGCAGGTACTCGTCGGCGTCGTCGGGGTGCAGGACCGAGCGCCAGCGGCCGTCGAGCATGTCCTGCTCGGTGCAGCCGAAGAACTCCAGGACGCGCCGGTTCACGGCGGTGCACGCGCCGGTGGCGTCGGTGGACCAGAGCATGACGGGAGCGAGGTCGGCGAGGACCCCGCCGCCCGGGTGCCCGTCCGCGTCGTGGCGCACGCGGGGCAAGGTAGCCGCCGCGGGGTGCGCCGCGCTCGCGTGGGAGCGTGGCGCGGTGACGCGACACCCCCTCGACGAACCCGTCTGGGCCTCCCTGACCGGCGCGCACCGCCACCTGGCGCAGGGCGGCGACCTGGCCCGGCGCTACCCGCCGGACGTCTCCCCGTTCCACGCGCTGGCCGACCCGCGCGACGAGGAGGCGTGGGCGCAGCTGCGCGAGGTGGCCGGCGCCGGCGCGCAGGTGCTGCTGCCGGTGCTCGACGCGGACGTCCTGGACGCCCCGCTGCCGGCGGGGGCGCGGCTGGTGCGGGTGCTGCCGGGCGTGCAGCTCGTGGCGACCGGGGCGCTCGCGGCGGACGCGGCGGACGCGGACCCCGGTGTCGTCGTGCTCGGCGAGGCGGACGTCCCGGAGGTGCTGGACCTGGTGGAGCGCACGCAGCCGGGCCCGTTCGGTCCCCGCACCCCGCTGCTGGGCACCTACCTGGGCGTGCGGGACGACGGCGGCCGGCTGGTGGCGATGGCCGGGGAGCGGCTGCGGCCACCGGGGTTCACGGAGGTCAGCGCCGTGTGCACCGATCCCGCCGCGCGCGGGCAGGGCCTGGCGAGCCGGCTGGTGCGGGCGGTGGCGGCCGGGATCGCAGCGCGCGGCGAGACGCCGTTCCTGCACGCGCTGGGAGAACGCGGGGGCGCTGCGGCTGTACGGGGCGCTGGGGTTCCGGCTGCGGCGCACCGTCCCGTTCCCCCTCGTCGAACTGCCGTGAACGGCCGGACCGCCGTGAACGGCCGGACCGCCGTGAGCGGCCGGGCTGCCGTGGACGGCGGGGTGGGCGTAGCGTCCCGGCATGGCCCGCTTCGTGGAGGTGCACCCGCGTGACCCGCAACCGCGGGCGGTGGCGCAGCTGGTGGCGATGCTGCGCGACGACGCGCTCATCGCCTACCCCACCGACTCCTGCTACGCGCTGGGCTGCCGGCTGGACAGCCGCACCGGTGCGGACCGCATCCGCCGGATCCGCCACCTGGGCGAGCGGCACCACTTCACGCTGGTGTGCTCGGACTTCGCCCAGCTGGGGCAGTTCGTGCACCTGGACAACACGGCGTTCCGGGCGGTGAAGGCGGCCACCCCGGCGCCGTACACGTTCATCCTGCCTGCCACGAGGGAGGTGCCGAAGCGGTTCGCGCACCCCAGCAAGCGGACCGTGGGGGTGCGCATCCCCGACCACCCGTTCGTGCGGGCCCTGCTGCGCGAGCTGGGCGAGCCGCTGCTGTCGAGCACCCTGCTGCTGCCCGGCCACGATGAGCCGCCGACGGACTCGTGGACCGTCAAGGAGGAGCTGGACCACGTCGTCGACGCGGTCGTGGACGCCGGGGAGGTGGGCACGACGCCGACGACGGTCGTGGACCTGTCGGAGGGTTTCCCCGAGGTGGTGCGCGAGGGCGCCGGGGACCCCGAGCGGTTCCGCTGAGGAACCGCCCCCGGGGGGGGGGGGGGGGGGAGGAGAAAG
>NZ_JBBBEM010000022.1:0-33087 GCF_037154035.1 Kineococcus sp. G2
TGTCGGAGGGTTTCCCCGAGGTGGTGCGCGAGGGCGCCGGGGACCCCGAGCGGTTCCGCTGAGGAACCGCCCCCGCGGTGGCCGGGACGCCCGGCCACCGCGGGGGGCGTTCAGCCGGTGAAGAGGCGGGAGGCGCGCACGAGCGTCTCCACCACCCCGTAGAGCAGCGGCACGCCCACCAGCGCCCACGCGGCCGCCACGCGGGCGCCGGAACCACCGCCACCTCCCCCGACGCCGTCGGCGGCCGTCGCACCCGCGCCCTGGCTCGCGCTCACGAGGCGCTCCTCTCCTGCTGCTCGTCGCGGGGGCCGCCCTGCGACGGCTGCGCGCCGACGCCGGACGTCCCGGATTCGTGGAAGCGCTCGGACACCGGCCGCACCAGCAGGTTCGCGACGAACCCGACGGCCAGCAGGGCCACCATCGTCAGCAGCGCCGGGCGGTACGCGGCGGCCGTCAGCGTCCCCGGCTCGCCCTGCGCGTCGAGGAAGCCGTTGACGATGAGGGGGCCGACGACACCGGCCGTCGACCACGCGGTCAGCAGGCGGCCGTGGATGGCGCCCACCTGGAAGGTGCCGAACAGGTCGCGCAGGTACGCCGGGATCGTCGCGAAGCCACCGCCGTAGAACGACAGGATGACGGCCGCCAGCAGCACGAACAGCGCCGTGCTGGTCTGCCCGAACAGGGCCAGCAGCACGTAGGCCACGAGCCCGACGCCCAGGTACACCATGTAGATCGGCTTGCGGCCGATGACGTCGGACGTGGACGACCACACGAAGCGGCCGGCCATGTTCGCCATGGAGAGCAGGCCGACGAAACCGCCCGCGGCGGCGACCGCCACGGCGGAGGTTCCCCCGTCGCCGCGGAAGAAGTCCTGGATCATCGGTGACGCCTGCTCGAGGATGCCGATGCCGGCGGTCACGTTGCAGAACAGCACCACCCACAGCAGCCAGAACTGCGGGGTGCGGACGGCGTTGCGGGCCGAGACGCTCGCGGTCGTCACGAGCGCACGGGAACGCACCGCCGCCGGGTCGAAGCCGGCCGGGCGCCAGCCGTCGGGCGGGACCCGGACCGTCGCGGCGCCGAACGACATGAACAGGGCGTAGACGACGGCGAAGGTGACGAACAGCATCGCCACGGCCTCACCGCTGGGCACGCTGCCGGCCACGGTCGGGTCGTAGGCGTCGTCGTAGACGCCCAGCAGCCGTGTCGACAGCGGGCTGGCCACGAGCGCACCGCCGCCGAAACCCATGATGGCCATGCCGGTGGCCAGGCCGGGGCGGTCGGGGAACCACTTGATGAGCGTGGAGACCGGGGAGATGTACCCGATGCCCAGGCCGATGCCGCCGATGACGCCGTACCCCAGGTACAGCAACCACAGCTGCGAGGTGGCGATGCCGAGGGCACCGACGAGGAAGCCGGTGACCCAGAACAGCGCGGAGGTGGCCATGGCCTTGCGCGGGCCGTTGCGGTCCACCCAGGTGCCGGCGACGGCGGCGGACAACCCGAGCATGACGATGGCGATGGAGAACACCACGCCGATCTCGGTGTTCCCGACGCCGAAGTGCTCCACGAGGGCGTTCTTGTAGACGCTGGTCGCGTACACCTGCCCGATGCACAGGTGCACGGCCAGGGCCGCGGGGGGCACGAGCCAGCGGTTGAAACCGGGGGGCGCGATGCTGCGCCGGCGGTCGAGGACGGACACCACGAGGTGCTCCTTCGCGTGCGGTGGTCCTTGGTGGAACGTTCACGCTACGGCCACCGGAGCCGGTGCGCCATCGACGCGCCGGGAGGCGCCTGCCCCGGCGGCCGGACGGCCTCAGCGGCCGAACCACCCGCGCCGCAGGGACCGCGGCGGCGACGACGGTTGCGGCGCAGGACCGGCGACCGGGGGCGGCACGGTGACAGGCGCGAACAAGGGGGCACCCTCGGGGTCGCGGAAGGACGACACCAGCGCACCCGCACGCCGGCAGGCACCTCCGAGAACTGCGCCGTCCGGCGCACCGGCACGAGTCCCCGCGCGCGACGCCAGGACCCGCCGCAGGAGTCCACCAGCAGCAGTCCCACCGCGACCAGTTCCGCGGACACCAGCACCGGGTGGCGGCTGCTGCGGCTGATGGAACCGAGCACCCACAGCTCATCGCGACGGGTGAGCAGGAACCGGTCCTCGCTGTCGCCGAACCACACCACGCCGTCGCTCTGAACCCCTGCTCCAGCACCGGCCCCCTCGACGACCTCGAGCACCCGGGGGTCCACCAGCAGCCCGCTCACCGCAGCACCCCCATCCTCTCGGGACTCGGTTCCGACACGCTGATCGGCTCGGTCGAGCGGTCCGGCAGGGTTCTCAGGAAGCGTACCTGGACGCCGCCTCCCGGCCGGCCCAGTCCTCTGGCGACCTCCGACACCTCGATGAGCACGTCGTCGGGCAACTGCCCGGTGAACTCGTACCGGTGCAGCTCCTTGCCGAGCGAGTCCGGCGGCAGGGCTCGCTGCGGGAACGGGGTCCCGGGTGGGACACCCAGGTACTTCCCCGAGTCCGAGCCGATGCGGTCGAACCGGTCCCCGTAGGTCGCGATGAACTCCTCGGCGTCCGAGAAGGCGACCTTCGTCCCCGGCACCCGGCAGGTCCCGCACCGACGGGTGCAGCTCGCCCGGGGCCTGCGACCTCGCGTTGAGACCGGCACCGTGGTCGGGCTGCGCCCCGCCGTAGGGGTTGACGAGCCGCTCCTCCTCCTCGGCGGTCTTGTCCCGAAGGCGGGACCAGCCGGGGCCGGAGGGCAGGCCGCTGCGCAGCGGCGCGAGCATCTCCTCCCGGGTGCCGCGCTGGACGAGGTCCTGGCCGTCGATCTCGCCGCTGCCCCAGTCGGCGAGGGCGTCCAGGAGGTCGCCCGCCGACACGAGGGTGGAACCCGCCCCGAGGACCTTCAGCCCGGCCACCGCACCGGCCACGACACCTCGGTGCCGCCGTCCGCGGCCGGGGAGGTGCGCGGGCCACCGGGACCGCCCGGGCCGGCCAGGAGCACCGCGCTGCGCAGGCGCTCGCCGACGCCGAGGACGTCGTCGAACGCGGACGCCGCCACGCCCAGCTGCGCGGCGCGCCGGAGCCGGTCCCCGGCCGGAGCGAGCCCGGAGCGACGCGGCGCGGTTGAGGACCGGCCGAACGGGTAGGCGCAGAGCAGGCCCGCGCGGCACCCCGCCCGGGCGAGGCCCACCAGGTCGAACGAACGAGGAGGAACCGTGACGGAGTCCGGTCAGCAGCCCGAGCAGTCGCAGGACGTCCCCGGCACCACCGGGGCGATGGACCCCAAGCCCGACCACGGCGAGGAGAGCTACCGGGGCACCGGGCGCCTGGAGGGCAAGAAGGCCGTCATCACCGGTGGCGACTCCGGCATCGGGCGCGCCGTCGCGATCGCCTACGCCCGGGAGGGCGCCGACGTCCTCATCAGCTACCTGAACGAGGACGAGGACGCCCGCGACACCGCGCAGTGGGTGGAGCGAGCGGGCCGCAGGGCCGTGCTGGTCCCCGGTGACCTGGCCGACCCGGCGCACTGCCGGGCGGTCGTCGCCAAGGCCGTGGAGGAGTTCGGCCGCATCGACGTCATCGTGAACAACGCGGCATTCCAGATGAACCGCGACTCGCTGGAGGAGACCCCCGACGAGGAGTGGGACCGCACGATCCACACGAACCTCAGCGCGTTCTTCCACCTGACGAAGGCGGCGCTGCCGCACATGCGCTCGGGCGCGTCGATCATCGGGTCCAGCTCGGTGAACTCCGACAACCCCAGCCCGACGCTGCTGCCGTACGCGGCGACGAAGGCCGCCATCGCGAACATGACCGCCTCGCTGGCGCAACTGCTCGCCGAGCGCGGCATCCGCGCGAACTCCGTGGCCCCCGGCCCGGTGTGGACGCCGCTGATCCCGTCCACCATGCCGGAGGAGAAGGTGGCGCAGTTCGGCCAGCAGGTGCCGATGGGCCGCGCGGGCCAGCCGGCGGAACTGGCACCGGTGTACGTGATGCTCGCCTCCGACGAGTCCAGCTACGTCTCCGGCGCCCGCATCGCCGTCACCGGCGGCAAGCCGATCCTCTGAGGGGAGCCCCGTCGTGGAGTGGTACCCGCTGCGCCTGAGCACGTCCGTGAAGCAGCACGTCTTCGGCGGTCGCGCGATCGCCGACGTGCTGGGGCGCAGCGGGTTGCCCGATGGCCGCGTCGCCGAGACGTGGGAGGTCAGCGACGTGGACGGTGAGGTCGGCGTCGTCGCCGACGGCCCGCTGGCCGGCACCCCGCTGCGCGACCTGGTGCGCGAGCACCCCGCCGAACTGGTCGGTCCCGGCTGGTCCGGCGCCCGGTTCCCGATCCTGACGAAGTTCATCGACGGGAACACCGCACTGCCGGTGCACGTGCACGCCGACGACGCCGCGGCACGCGAGTTCGAGGGGCAGGAGAACGGCAAGACCGAGGCGTGGCACGTGCTGGCCGCGGAACCGGACGCCACCGCCCTGGTGGGGGTGCGCCCCGGCGTCGGAGCCGACCGGCTGCGCGAGGCGCTGCTGGCGCAGGAGTTCGACGCCGTGCTGGAGCGGATCCCGGTAGCGGCCGGCGACACCGTGTACGTGCCCGGCGGCACGATCCACTCCTTCGGCCCGGGCACGCTGATCTACGAGATCGAGCAGACCTCCGACACGCAGCAGCACGCGATGCCGTACGAGATGGCCGACGGTTCCCCCGTGCCGGACGAGCGCCGCCGCGAGAACGTGCAGGCGCTGCTGCGCGAGACGCACCTGGACGCCCGGCCCACCGTCACCGACGCCACCGTGCCCGCCGACGACGACGGCGTGCGCCGCGCGGTGTGCTGCGAGGGTCCGTACTTCGTGCTGCGCCGCTGGCGGTGCGGCCACCCGGTGCGGGTGCGCCGGGAGTTCGGCACCGCTCAGGTGCTCACGAACGTCGGCCCCGCACCCGTCGCGGTCCGGGCCGGGGACTGGAGCGGGGAACTGGCGCGTGCGAGCACGTTCCTGCTGCCGACGGCGCTGGGCGAGGTCGAGGTGGAGGGCGAGCTGGACGTGCTGTGGGGGCACCTGCCCGGCTGAGGGGGTCTTCACACCAGCCCGGCGTCGTGCACGAGGACCGCCACCTGCACGCGGTTGTCCACCTCCAGGTGCTCCATGACGCGCGAGACGTACGCCTTCACGGTGGAGGTGCGCATCGACAGCAGTTCCCCGATGTCGGCGTTCGGCAGGCCGCGGCCGACGGCCACCGCCACCTCGCGCTCCTTCTCCCCCAGCCGCGACAGCAGCCGCAGGGCCCGCTCGCGGCGCTCGTCCACCCCGGCGCCGGCGCCCGCGGAGCCGGCGACGTGCCCCATGAGGCGGCGGGTGACCTCGGGCGAGAGGACGGGCTCGCCGGCCGCGGCGCGACGCACGGCCGCGACGATCTCCGCGGGCGGGGTGTCCTTGAGCAGGAACCCGTCCGCGCCGGCGCGCAGCGCCGCGAGCACCGCCTCGTCCTCCCCGAAGGTCGTCAGCACCACCACGCGCGTGGCGCCGGCGGCGGTGATCTCCCGCGCGGCGCTGATCCCGTCGCGGCGCGGCATCCGCACGTCCACCAGCGCCACGTCGGGTGCGGTCGCCGCGGCCAGCGCGACGGCCTCCTCCCCGTCGGCGGCCTCCCCCACGACCTCGAGGTCGTCCGGGCCGCCGAGGACCATCCGCAGCGCCGAGCGCACCAGCGGGTCGTCGTCGACGAGCAGCACCCGCACCGGCCCGCCCGCCGGACCCGCGCCCGCCCCGTCCACGCCGGTCCCGTCCACGCCCGTCCCGTCCACGCCGGCCCCGTTCACGCCGGCCACGGCAGCCGCGCCCGCAGCCGGAACCCGTCGCCGGACGGGCCGTGCTCCAGCTCACCGCCGGCCAGCGCCACCCGCTCGGCCAGCCCCACCAGGCCGAGCCCGGCGCCCGGCACCGCACCCCCCGGGCGCGGCGCCGCCGGCGCGCCCGCGGCGTCGTCGACCACCACCTCCAGGCCGTGCCCGGGAGCGCCCCGGACGTGGACGCGCACCTCGCGGCCGGGGGCGTGCTTGCGCGCGTTCGTCAGCCCCTCCTGCACGACGCGGTAGGCGGTGCGGCCCACCAGCGCGGGCGCCTGCGCCCGGGCGGGCACGTCCACGTCCAGCCGCACGCGCCCGCCGGCCTCCCGGGCCTCCCGGGCCAGTTCCGCCAGGTCGTCCAGGGTGGGCTGCGGGCGCCCGCGCGCCTCCTCCCCCGCTGCGCCGGTGACGTCCTCGGCGCGCAGCACGCCGAGGATCCCGCGCAGGTCCTCCAGCGCCTCGTGGGTGCCGGCCCGGATGACACCGGCGGCGCGGGCGACGTCGGCGGGGTCCGCGTCGGGCCGGAACTCCAGCGCCCCGGCGTGCATGCTCACCAGCGACAGGCGGTGCGCCAGGACGTCGTGCATCTCGCGGGCGATGCGGGAGCGCTCGGCGGCGCGGGCCCGCTGCACGCGCATCTCCTGCTCGGCGCGGGCGGCCTCGGCCTGTTCGCGCAGCGAGGTCATCAGCTGGTGACGGGTGCGCACGTACGCGCCCCAGCCGGCCACGGGCACGACGAGGGCGAGCCCCACCAGCGGCACCGCCCACGCGGGGAACCCCGGGTCCGGCCACAGCAGCCCGTACACCGTCCCGGCCAGCACGACACCGGCCGCCACCGCCGCCACCACGGGCCAGCGGCGGCGCGCGGCCACGCCGAACAGCGCCACCAGGGCGGGCACGCCCGCGACGACGGACACCGCGGAGACGACCACGAGGACGCTCGCGACGAGCACGGGCGCGCGCCGTCGCGCGTAGAGGGCGAGCGTGGCCGGCGCCCCGAGCAGGACGTCGGCGACCAGGGCCGCGTCACCGCGCACCCGCGGCCCGAAGCCCGGGTCGAGCTCCACCCCCAGCAGGACCATCCCCGTCGCCCAGCACGCGAGGACGACGACGGTGTCGCCGGCGAGGCGCAGCGCGACGCGCCGGCGACACCGTCCCCGCACCGGCCCCCGCACCGGCTCGCTCGCCGGCCCCCGCACCGGTGGCGGCGCACCGGGCAGCACCCCGCCCGCACGTCCGCTCCCGACCGTCCCGCCGACCGCGCTGCTCACCCCGCCAGGCTAGGAGGGCCGGCACCGCCCGAGGGAGCACCGCACGTCGCGCTCCGCGGCCGCGGCGTCGACTTCGGTCGACGGCCGGCGCACCCCGGCGGCGGACGCGGCGCGGTGCGCCCCGCGGGCAGCCTCGGGGTGTGAGCGAAGCACCCCCCACCCCCTGCACGATCCCGTGCACCGCCCCGTACACCGCTGCGCTTCGCGGGCCGCGGCACCGCTGGTGGCGTCCCCTGGTGGGCGCGGCCGTCGTGGCCGGGGGCCTGCTGGTGCTCGTGCTGCTCACCGGTCTCGGCTACGGGGTCGCCTGGTTCGCCACGGGCCTGGAGGGCGCCGCCCTGGACGAGGCGCTGCTCGGCAGCTGGTGGGGTCTGCTGCTGTCGAACCTGGCGCTGGCGGCGGGGATCCCGCTGGCGCGGCTGGCGGTGCGCGCCGGGCACGGGCGCGAGCCCGGCCTGGTGTCGTCGGTGGCGGGCCGCTGGCGGTGGCGGTGGGCGCTGCGCGTGCTGCCGCCGGTGCTGGCCGTCGCGGTGGCCGCGGCGCTGGCGATGGCGGTGGCGGAGGTGCTGGCGGGCCGCCCCGCGTTCGGGGAGGGCACCGCACCCGCCGCCGGTCAGGCGGTCGCGCTGCTGGCGGTGGTGCTGCTGACCACCCCGCTGCAGGCGGCCGGCGAGGAGTGGTTCTTCCGCGGCTGGCTGAGCCAGGCCCTGGGCTCGTGGTGCGCGCGGCCGGTGGTGGGTGCGGTGCTCGCCGCCGTGGTCTCCGCCGCGCTGTTCAGCGCCGCGCACGGCGCGCAGGACGCGTGGCTGTTCACCGACCGGCTGGTGTTCGCGCTGGTCGCGTCGTGGCTGGTGCACCGCACCGGCGGCCTGGAGGCGGCCGTGGTGCTGCACGCCGTGACCAACGTGGTGGTGGTGGTGCCGGCGGTGCTCACCGGGGCGCTGGCGCAGGCGGTCGCCCAGACGGGCGCACCGCCCGTGCTGGTCGTCCTGGACGTCGCCGGGATGCTCGCGGCGGCCGCGGCGGTGGACGCGCTGGCCCGCCGCCCCGGGCGCGCGGCGAGCTGAGCGACCGCCGGCTCAGGACGGGGCGCCGGCCAGGACGAGGCGGTCGCGGCCGGTGTCCTTCGCCCGGTACAGGGCACCGTCCGCCGCGCGCAGCAGGTCCTCGGGGCCGGAGCCCGCGGCCACCGCGCTCGTGGCGACGCCCACGCTGATGGACACGGTGACGCCCGGACCGCAGCCCGGGTGCGGCAGGGCCGCCGCCCGCACGCGCCGCAGCACCCGGGCGGCGACGCGCTCAGCGGCCGCGGTGCCGGCGTCGGGCAGGACGACGGCGAACTCCTCCCCGCCGAAGCGCGCCACCACGTCGTCGCTGCGGCGCACCGCGTCGGCGATGCAGGCGGCCACGGCGCGCAGGCACGCGTCGCCGGCGAGGTGCCCGGCGGTGTCGTTGTACGCCTTGAAGCGGTCCACGTCGCACAGCAGGACGCTCAGCGGCTGCCCGGTGCGCTCGTGCTCGCGCCACGCGCGCCGCAGGGCGTCGTCGAAGGCGGGGCGGTTGCGCACGCCGGTCAGCCCGTCGACGAGCAGCGCCTCGGACAGCCGGGCGTTGGCCCGGGTCAGCTCCTCCTGGGCGAGGCGCCGGCTGCGCACCTCCGCCTGCAGCTGCGCGGTGCGCTCGGCGACCAGGCGCTCCAGCTCCGCGGCGCGCGCACGGGCCCGGCGGGCGCGCTGCAGCGCCTGCAGGGCACCCGTCACCTCCTGCTGCAGCGCCTGCGCCGTGTAGCGGTCCAGGCGGTCCTGCTCGTACAGCAGCAACCCGCGCTCGTGACCGCCGGGCGCCAGGACCTGCACGACGAGGGTGCCGTGCGCGAGCTCGCCGCGCCGCTCGCCCGGCAGCAGCTCCTCGACCGGGTAGGAGCCGGTGGGGGCGGCGGCGGGCGGGGTGCCGGTGCTGTGCAGCAGGCGCGCCCGGCCGTCGTGCACGGTCGCCAGGTGCGCGCGCCGCACGCCGACGCGGGGCAGGTGCGCGGTCAGCTCCCGCGCGAGGTCGTCCTCGCCGGTCACCGACGACAGGTCGTGCTTGAGGCCCAGCAGGTGGTGGGTCACCACGAGCCCGGCCCGCGCGTCCCGCAGCAGCTCCGCGGGCACGACGGCACCCGGCCCGGCGCCCTCGGGACCGGCCGTCGAGGTGCGCACCACCAGCTCGCACCCCGTGCGCACCCGCGCGGGCACGGCCTCGCCGCGCAGCAGGCCCAGCACCAGCCGCGCGGCCCGCTCGCCCTGCTCCGCCAGGCGCGGGTCCACGCTGGTCAGCGGCACCTCGGCGGTGGCCGCGGCGCTGGTGGCGTCGAAGCCGGCGACCACGACGTCCTCCGGCACGCGCCACCCGCGCACGGCGAGCGCGTCCAGGACGCCCAGGGCCATCTCGTCGTTCGCGGCGAAGACGGCGTCGACGGCACCCAGCGGGCCCAGGGCCTGCACGGTGCGGCGGTAGGCCGTCTCGCGGTGGAAGTCGGCGCGCACCACCGGTGCCGGGGGCAACCCGGCGCGGGCGACGGCAGCGGCGAAGGCGGCCTCCCGCTCGGCGGAGTCGGCGGAGTCGGCGGGACCGGCCACCAGCAGCGGGTGCCGCCGGCCGCCGGCGAGCAGGTGGTCCACGGCCAGCGCCGTGCCGGTGGCGTTGTCGCAGCTGACGTCGGGCACGCCGGGCACGTCACCGCCGAGGGTGACCACGGGCAGCCCGCCGGCCTGCGCGGCCAGCCCGGCGACGTCGGAGACGCCGGTGACCGGGTCCGCGACGGTGGTCACCACGAGCGCGTCGATGCTGCCCGCGCGGCGCAGGCGCTCGACCCAGGGGTGCGGCTGCGCGCTGGTGCGGGGGTGCACGAGGACCAGCAGCGCGGCACCGGCCGGGGCGAGGACGGACTCCATGCCCCTGATCACCGGAAGGGCGTAGTCCTCCACCCGGTTGACCACGAGCGCCACTCGCGCACCGCGCGTCCCCACGCCGCCCACCTCCCCCACCGGAACCGGCGGGCACCGGGCTCCCGCACTCGACCGTCTCCCGGTATCGGCGCGGCGCCCGGCGGACCTGAGCGTCGTGTGGGGCGGCTCACGCGCCCCGCGCCGTCCCGTGCGCGTCAGCGACCGGCGTGCTCGGCCTCGAAACCCCGTTCGGTGCGCCGCACCTGCCAGACCCGCACGTCCTTGCCGCCGGGGCCGCCGGCCTTCTCGTGCACGCGCACCGCCCCGTCCAGGACGCGCCCGACGCCGACGACCTCGTGCACGTGCGGCCCGTGGGAGACGCGGAAGGTCGTCTCCCCGGTGAAGTCCTCCAGCTCCCGCGGGGCGCGGCCCGCGACCTCGTCGACGACGTAGACCCGTCCCGAGACGACCGGTCCAGCGCGCAGCTCGCTCATGGTTGAACTCCTGCCGTAGGCGTGGGCCCGAGGTTCCGTGGCCTGACGGCAGCGAGTCTGGGGCACGGAGCCACCGGGCACCAGGGGCCCGCCGCAGCCGCTCACCACCCGCTCACCCGCGGGCCACCCGCGAGCCAGCCGCGAGCCACCGGGTCGCCCGCGAGCCACCCGCGAGCCACCGGGTCGCCCGCGAGCCACCGGGTCAGCGGTAGACGACGTCCACCCGCCGGAACGCGCCGAGCGCGTGGTCGGCGCGGAAGGTCTCGTGGTCGGTGCGGACGCGCTCGGCGGCGTCGGCGGCGAAGCGCACGACGTCGTCGACGAACAGCTCCTCCGGGCCGATCGCCGCGGTGATCGCCGGCTCCACGTCGTGGTCGAGCCCGCCGCCCTCGTCGGAGAGGGCGTGCACGTGGGCGACGACGCCGCCGCAGACGCGGGCGTACTCCAGCCACTGCGAGCCGGACAGGTCCTCCAGGTCCAGGGAGTTGCGCAGCGGGGAGCGCTCGCGCACCAGCAGGCTCAGCCCGTCGTGCTCGGCGCTGCCGTAGAAGGCGTCCCCGCGCACCAGCTGGGCCCGCTGGGCGTGCGCGACGCGGTCGCCGTGGCCGGTGGAGTCGAAGTCGGAGGGCGGCACCAGCCCGTCCAGGGCCGAGCGGCGGGCCTGCTTGAACTCCAGCACCACGTCGTCGGTGCCGTCGCCCGCGGGCCCCTCGATGAGCACGTAGTAGCGGGTCAGGCCCAGCGACGCGGTGCCCTGCCCCTTGCGCTCGGCGACGTCCTTGACGCGCATGCCCGCGGCGCGCTCCGGCACGTCGAGGCCGCCCGCGGCGACGTACCGGTCGACGACCCCCTGGAACTCCTCGCGCCGGCTGGAGATCGGCACCAGCTTCTTGCTGGCCTTGAACCCGCGGCGCTGCTCGTCGAGGTAGTCCTCGGCCAGCCACCGGGCGCGCCCCGGGGACAGGGCGTCGTCGATGAGGTCCCGGATCAGCTTCGGGGAGTTGTCGCGGCGCAGCTCGTGCTCGAGCTCGCCCTCCTCGGTGGCGTACGAGCTGATCGCCTCGACGTAGCCCTCCACGAACGCCCGGGCGATCGCGCGCTGCTTGCGGCGGCCCTGGCCGCCCAGCTCGTCGGCGGCCAGGACGAAACCGGTGGCGCCGCGCTTGAGGTCCCAGGTGAACGGGGCGAAGAACGCCTCGTCGTGGTCGTCGATGCCGAAGACCGGGACCTCGTCGCGGTTGGGCAGCACGCCGAAGTTGTCGGGGTGGACGTCCCCGGCCGCCAGGACCGTCGGCATCCACGCGTCCTCCCCGGCCATGTCCCGGTAGAACAGCAGGCTGGTGCCGCGGAAGAAGCTGAACAGCGAGCCGGCGAGCTTGTCGAACTTCGCCCGCGACTCCTCGTCGCCGCGGGCGATGCGGACCTGGTGGTCTTCCCGGATCGTCTGGCGCACGTGGATGCGCCGGTCGTCGCCGGTGAGCGTGCGCGGCAGCAGCACCACGTCGCCCTCGGCGCGGGCCCGCGCGAGCCGCCGGAACGGTTCCACCCGCGAGGCGATCCGGGGCTGGCGGTCCGGGTGGGTCTCGGTGCGCGGGTCGCCGCCGCCGTCGGCGAGGCGCTCGGCCAGCTCCCGCTTCGTCATCCGGGCGCCCACGGGCACGCCGCGCTCACGGGCCGCGTCGAGCAGCTCGCCGCGGGTGGTGCCGCGCAGGTCGGGCAGGGTGCTGGTGCCGGCGTCGTCCATGCCGGCACGGGTACCCCCGGCCCCCGGGCGACCATGCGCGGTGTCACAGGACCGCAACGCCGGCCCGCGCCCGTGTGACGAGAACGTCACACGGGACGTGCTCGCCGCCGGCCGGACCCCGCGCGCCGCCTCAGAGCTTGACGACCGGCGCGTAGCGCAGCAGCAGGCGCTTGGTGCCCTCGCCGCGGAAGTCGACGTGCGCGACGGTCTTGTCGCCCTCGCCCTCCAGGCGCACCACGGTGCCCAGGCCGAAGCTGTCGTGGGTGACGCGGTCGCCGGGGCTGAGGCTGACGACGGGGCGGGTGCCGGCCGAGCGCGTCACCGGGCGCGACGGCGGGCGCGGCGCGGACGAGGACGCGGCGGACACCGCGAACGCAGCCTCCCCGCGCCGCCAGTCGAGCAGGTCCGCCGGGACGTCGTCGAGGAAGCGGCTGGCCGGGTACTGCTGGGGGGCGCCCCACGCGCTGCGCACCGCCGAGCGCGACAGGTACAGCCGCTCGCGGGCGCGGGTGAGCCCCACGTACGCCAGGCGCCGCTCCTCGGCGAGCTGGTCCGGGTCGCCCAGGGAGCGCTGGTGCGGGAACGTGCCGTCCTCCATGCCGGTGAGGAAGACGACGGGGAACTCCAGGCCCTTGGCGGTGTGCAGGGTCATGAGGGTGACGACACCGCCGCCGTCCTCCTCCTCGGGGATCTGGTCGGCGTCGGCGACGAGGGAGACGCGCTCCAGGAAGTCGGACAGGGTGCCGTCGGGGTCGGCGTCGGAGAACTCCTCGGCCACCGCGACGAGCTCGGCGAGGTTCTCCACGCGGGACTCGTCCTGCGGGTCGCCGCTGGCGCGCAGCTCGGCGAGGTAGCCGGTCTGCTCCAGCACCGCCTGCAGCACGGTGGCCGGGGAGGCGCCGGACTCCGCCAGGGTGCGCAGGTCCGCGACCAGCTGGGCGAAGCCCTTCACCGCGTTCAGGGAGCGGGCCACCAGGCCGACGGCCTCGTCGGCACGCTCCAGGGCCTGCCCGAAGGGGATGCGCTCGCGCTCGGCGAACACCGCCAGGGTGGCCTCGGCGCGCTCGCCGATGCCGCGCTTGGGGACGTTGAGGACGCGGCGCAGGTTCACCGTGTCGTCGGGGTTGTCCAGCAGGCGCAGGTACGCGACGGCGTCCTTGACCTCGCGGCGCTCGTAGAAGCGGGTGCCGCCGACCACCTTGTAGGGCAGGCCGGTGCGGATGAACACCTCCTCCAGCGCCCGGGACTGCGCGTTGGTGCGGTAGAAGACCGCGACGTCGCCGTAGCGCACGCCCGCCTCGTCGTGCAGGCGGTCGACCTCGTCGGCGACGAACTGCGCCTCGCCGTGCTCGTCGTCGGCGACGTAGCCGACGATCCGCTCCCCCGCCCCGGAGGCGGTCCACAGGTTCTTCGCGCGGCGGTCGGTGTTGACCGAGATGACCTGGTTGGCGGCGGTGAGGATCGTCTGGGTGGAGCGGTAGTTCTGCTCCAGCAGCACCGTCTTCGCGTCCGGGTAGTCCTGCTCGAACTCGGTGATGTTGCGGATGGTGGCACCGCGGAAGGCGTAGATGGACTGGTCGGCGTCGCCGACGACGGTCAGCTCGGCCGGCGGCACCGCCAGCGCGTGCCCGCCGCGGGCGGCGGCCTCGCTGACCGAGCCGCCGACGAGCTCGCGCACCAGCACGTACTGGGCGTGGTTGGTGTCCTGGTACTCGTCGACGAGGACGTGCCGGAAGCGGCGGCGGTAGTGCTCGGCGACGTCGGGGAACGCCTGCAGCAGGTGGACGGTCGACATGATGAGGTCGTCGAAGTCCATCGCGTGCGCCTGGCGCAGCCGCTGCTGGTAGGAGCGGTACACCTGCGCGAGGACCTTCTCGGCGGGCGTGGCGGTCTCGGCCGCGGCGCGCTCGGCGTACTCCTCCTCGTCGACGAGCTCGTTCTTGAGGTTGGAGACCATCGCGCTCAGCGCGCGGGGGGCGTGCTTCTTGGGGTCCAGCTCCAGCTCGCGCACGACCATGGTCATCAGGCGCTGGGAGTCGGCGGAGTCGTAGATGGAGAACGACGAGCGCATCCCGAGGGTGGCGGCCTCGCGGCGCAGGATGCGCACGCACGCGGAGTGGAACGTGGACACCCACATGCTGCGCGCGCCCATCCCCACGACCTCACCGGCCAGGGCGGCGACGCGCTCGCGCATCTCGGCGGCGGCCTTGTTGGTGAAGGTGATCGCGAGGACCTGCCCCGGCGTGGCGCCGCGCTCGGCCAGCAGGTGGGCGATGCGGTGGGTGAGCACGCGCGTCTTGCCGGAACCGGCGCCGGCGACGATGAGCAGCGGGGAGCCCGCGTGCACGACGGCCTCGCGCTGCTGCGGGTTCAGCCCGGCCAGCAGGTCGACCGCGCCGGGCCCCCGGCGGGCCGTGGGCGCACCGGTGGGCGCGCCGGCGCGGGCCGCGGGCTCGCCCGGGCCGCCGAGGGGGAGGTCGTCGAACAGGGTGCTCATCGCGCCCCAGGGTAGGCCCGCGGACCGACACCGGGGCGCGCCCCGAGGGGCTGCGCGGGGCGCCCCGGCGCGGGACCGCTGGTGCCGACGCGCTCCGGCGCGCGCACCGGGCGGGGCGGCGGTGCACTGGAGGGGACGGGTGGCGCTGGACCGCCGCGGTCCTCGACCGACCACTCCGGTCCTTCCCGGTCTACCCTGGTCCGGTGCCCCGTCCCACCCGGCAGCAGATCGACGAGGAGATCCTCGACGCGGCCGCCGCCCTGTTCGCCCGGCACGGCGTCGCCCACACCTCGGTGCAGCGCGTCGCCGACGCCACCGGCTACTCCAAGACCGGCCTGCTGCACCGCTTCCCCACCAAGGAGGCGCTGGCGGAGGCCGCGCTGACCCTGACGCTGGAGCACGTGCACCGCCTCGCCGGCGGCGTCGCCGCCTCCCCTCCCGGCCCCGCCCGCGACCGCGCTGTCGTCGGCGCCCTCGCCGACCTGGCCCTGGCCCGCCCGGGCCTGACCGCCCTGGCGCTGTCCAGCGTCGGCGGCGGCGTCGAGGAGCAGGCCCGCCGGCTCGAGGAGCTGGCCGCCGCCCTCTTCGAGGCCTTCGCGGCGCCGCCCGACGCCCCCGCCGAGCGCGTCGTGCGGCTGACCACCTGCCTGGGCGGCCTCGCCACCGCCGCCCTCGCCTGCCGCGACCAGCCCCCGCACCTCGTGCGCCCGCTGCTGGTCGCCGCCGCGACCGGGGCGCTCGGCCACCCCGCCGACGCACCCGCCGACCCCCCCGCCGAGCCCCCCACCGACGCCCGAGACTGAGGAGAGACCCGTGGCCACCTTCCTGCACCGCCTGGGACTGGGGGCGGTGCGCCACCGCCTGCTCGTCCTGGGCGTCTGGGTGCTCGTCCTGCTGGGCACCGGCGTCGGCGCCGCCACCCTCGCCGGCTCCACCGTGAACACCTTCGAGATCCCCGGCCAGGAGTCCACGACCGCGCTGCGCCTGATCGACGAGCGCTTCGGGGACCGCTCCACCGGAGCGAGCGCCCAGGTGGTCCTGCAGGCGCCCGGGGACGAGCGGGTCACCGCGCCGGAGAACGCCGCCGCGGTCGCGCGGGTCGTCGCGCAGCTGCAGGAGCTGGACGGCGTGGCGAGCGCGACGAACCCGCTGGACCCGGCCGCACCCACCGTCTCCCCCGACCAGCGCGCCGCCTACAGCACCGTCACCTACGACGTGCGGGCCCCGGAGATCACCGACGCGCAGCGCGAGGCGCTGCGGGGCGTGCTGGAGGACGCGCGCGCGGCGGGGCTGACCGCGGAGGCCACCGGCGAGGCCACGCTGGAGGTCTCGCAGGTCGGCGGGGCCGCCGAGGCGGTCGGCGTCGTCGCCGCCCTCGTGGTCCTCGCCGTCACCTACGGCTCCCTCGTGGCCGCGGGGATGAACCTGCTCACCGCGCTCGTCGGGGTGGGCACCGGGGTGCTGGGCATCACCGTGCTCACCGGGTTCGTGGACCTGCAGTCCACCACCCCGATCCTCGCCGTCATGCTCGGCCTGGCCGTCGGCATCGACTACGCGCTCTTCATCGTCACCCGGTTCCGGCACGAGCTGCTGGACGGCCGGCCGGTGCCCGAGGCCGCCGCGATCGCCACCGGCACCGCCGGCTCCGCGGTCCTCACCGCCGGCCTGACCGTCGTCATCGCGCTGGCGGGCCTGTCGGTGGCGGGCATCCCGTTCCTCACCGAGATGGGCCTGGCGGCCGCCGCGACCGTCGTCGTCGCGGTGCTCGTGGCGCTGACCCTGGTGCCCGCGGCGCTGGGGCTGATCGGCACGCGCGCCCTGTCCCGGCGGGCCCGGCGGGCGCTGGCGCACGAGGGGGGCCAGCACGTCGCGCTGCCGTCCCCGGACGCCGACGGGCGCGGGTTCTTCAGCCGGTGGGCGCGCACCGTCACCCGGCACCGCTGGCCGAGCCTGCTCGCCGCCGCGGTGGTGCTGGCGGTCGTCGCGGTGCCGGTGTTCTCGCTGCGCACCACCCTGAACCAGCTGCCGCCGGAGGACAGCACCCAGGCGCGCGCCACGCAGATCCTGTCCGAGCGCTTCGGTCCGGGCGTGACCGGGCCCCTGCTCGTGCTCGTCGACGGTGACGGCGCGTACGAGCGCGCCCAGCAGGTGCAGGCGGAGGTCGCCGGGCTGCCGGGCGTGGCGCTGGCGACGCCGGCGCAGCCCAACGCCGACGCCACCGCCGCCCTGGTCACCGTCATCCCCACCACCGGCCCGGACGACGAGGCCACCCGCGAGCTGGTGGCCGACATCCGCGCGCGCCTGGCCGCCGACACCGCGGAGGGCACCGAGGCGTACGTCACCGGCAACACGGCCGTGAGCGTGGACGTCTCGCGGACCCTGGACGAGGCGCTGCCGGTGTACCTGGTGCTCGTGGTCGGGCTGGCGCTGCTGCTGCTGGTGCTGGTGTTCCGCTCGCTGCTGGTGCCGCTGGTGGGGGTGCTGGGCTTCCTGCTGACGATCGGCTCGTCGCTGGGCGCGACCGTCGCGGTGTTCCAGTGGGGCTGGCTGAAGGACGTCGTCAACGCCGAGGCCACCGGGCCGCTGCTGAGCCTGGCGCCGATCATCGTGGTCGGCATCCTGTTCGGCCTGGCGATGGACTACCAGGTGTTCCTCGTCTCGCGGATGCACGAGGCGCACGCCCACGGCGCGGACCCGGTGGCGGCGGTGCGCACCGGCTTCCGGCAGGCGGCCCCGGTGGTCGTGGCCGCCGCGGCGATCATGTTCGCGGTCTTCGCGGGCTTCGTGCCGGAGGGCGACGCGACGATCAAGCCGATCGCGTTCGCGCTGGCGATCGGCATCCTGGCCGACGCGGTGGTGGTGCGCATGGTGCTGGTGCCGGCCGCGCTGGCGCTGCTGGGGCGCTCGGCGTGGTGGCTGCCGCGCTGGCTGCGCTGGCTGCCGGCGCTGGACGTGGAGGGCGCCGCGCTGGAGCGCCGCGAGGTGCGCTCCACGACGTGACGGGGGTCACATCCGGGGTCCGGAATCACGAGGACCCCGGCGTGCTTGGACAGGGAGGTCGCTCCGGTACGTGTCCCCGGGCCTCACCCCCAGCCGCTACGAGCGGCCGTTCGCCGCGAGGCGACCGTCGGGGCGACCACCAGTCGTGGACGCAGGGCCACCCGGAGTCCCCGGGTGGCCCTGCGCGCGTCCGGGGCCCGTGCGCCCTGCGCGAGCGGGCCGGTCCAGAGCAGGTCGGTTCAGAGCAGGTCGGCGAGGTCGGCCGCCCAGTCGCCGGCGTCCCACCCCCCGGCGTCCCCGCCCTCCGCGTCCGCGGACGGCTGGAACCAGACCACCTTGCCCGGCCCGGCCGCCGCGGGCAGCGGGTCCACCCCCCACGCGGTGGAGATCGAGCCGACCAGCCGCAGCCCCCGCCCCGTGGCGGCCCCGGGGCCGAAGCGGCGCTGCTGCACGGGTGCGGCCGAGGCGTCGGCGACCTCGACCCGCACCGCCCCGGAGGGGCCGGTGCGCACCGCGACGGTGGCGGGGGTGCGGGCGTGCAGCACCGCGTTCGTCACCAGCTCGGAGACCCCCAGCTCCGCGGCCTCCTCCACGTCCTGCGCGCCGGCGCCGCGCAGCAGCCGGCGCACGTGCCGCCGGGCCGCGGCGGCCGCGCCGGGTTCGGGGTCCAGGCGCAGCGGCTCGCCCACCGGGCACCACCCGGCGTCGTCACCGGCGACCGACTCGGCGGCCGACGGGGCGGGCGCTGCCGCGGCGGTCCGCCCGGGGCCCGCCGGTGGCCGGGGGTCCGGGGCCCGCCACGGCCGGGGCGCACCGCCGTCGACCTGGTGGACGAACTCGCCGAGCAGCCAGCGGCGGTAGGCCACCACCTCCTGCGGCACGGGCAGGGTGAGCAGGTGCCGCTCGGCGCGGCAGAACGCGTCGGCCTCCTCCAGCGCCGCCAGGGCGCGCTCCGCGAAGCCGGCGGCGGCCGGGGGCACGCGGGAGGTGACGTCGCAGTGCTCCCGCCCGGCAGCGGTGGCCGCGTCGAGGTCGGCGACGGGCTGCGTCAGCAGGGGCGCGTAGGTGTGCTGCAGCTCCGCCGCGAGGTCGAGCAGGCGTCGCGGCAGGGACGCCGGCACCTCCTGCCGGGCGCCGATGCGCACGAGCGTCAGCTCCCGCAGCAGCGCCTCGGTGCACCGCAGGTGCTCCGCGCGCACGCGCAGCGGCACGCCGAGCAGCCGCACCCGCACCAGCTTCTGGGCGCCGCCGGCCCCAGCCGCCTCGACAGCCCCGGTGGCCCCCAGGCGCACCGCCAGGACGGCGATGTCGTCGCCGCCGGCGGGGCGCACCCGTCCCAGCAGGTCCCGGCACAGCTGCGGCAGGGGCACGTCCTCCAGCCCGGCGCCGGCGGCCACCAGGCGCCGCAGGCCGTCGGTGAGGGACTCGCCGGGGTGCTCGACGAGCCCGTCGCTGTAGAGGACCGCGGTGGCCCCGGCCGGCAGCACCTCGCGGACGTCGTGGCGCGGCAGGTCGGCGACCCCGAGGGGCGGGTCCGCCTCGACGTCGAGCAGGCGCGGCGCGGACCCGGGCACCAGCAGCAGGGGCGGGGGGTGCCCGGCGCAGGACCACTCGGTGCTCCACCCCGCACCTCCCGGCCGCAGCCGCGCGAGCACGAGGGTGGCCACGTCGGCGGGCGCGAAGCGCTGCAGCACCCGGTCCAGGCGCGCCAGGACCGCCGAGGGGCGGTCCAGGCGGTCCGCGGCGATGGCGCGCAGCTTGTGCCGGATCGCCCCCATGCGGGTGGCCGCGTGCAGGTCGTGGCCGGCGACGTCGCCGAGGACGAGGGCGACGTCACCGCCGTCCAGCGGGAACGCGTCGTACCAGTCGCCGCCCACCTGGGCGCGGTCACCGGCCGGCTGGTACAGCCCGTGCAGCTCCAGCTCGCCGATCCGGCCGGGCAGGTCGGGCAGCAGCGCCCGCTGCATCTGCTCGGCGCGGCGCTGCTCCCCCTCCAGCAGCCGGGTCGTGTCGACCGCCGTGGCGGCCCGCTCCCCCAGGTCGGCGGCGAACGCGACGTCCTCCGGCTGGAAGGGGCGACCGGGGTCGGTGCGCACCAGGGTCAGCGCGCCCAGCACGCGGCCGCGGGCGCGCAGGGGCGCGACGATCGCCTCGACGGCCCCCAGGGCCCGCACCACGGCCGTGCGCCCCGTCCAGGCGTCGCCCGCGCCCTCGTGGTCGTCCTGCAGCACCGCCACGTCCTGCACGTGCTGCAGCGGCGCGCCCCGCAGGACCTGCGCCAGCGGGTCCCGCGCCTCGGCCACCAGGGGCGGCAGCTGCCCCAGGCGCGCCAGCCGGTCCGGGTCCACGTCCGGGTCCCGGTGCACCAGCGCCACCCGCCGGGGGTGCCCGTCGCGCTCGTCCAGCAGGTCGACCGCCGCCCAGTCCGCGAGGACCGGCACCACCCTGCGCGCGATGGCCCCGAGCGCCTCGGACAGCCCCGTGGCGGCCGAGGCCAGGGAGCGGGAGACGTCGGCGAGGAGGGTCAGGCGCAGGTTGGCGGCCTCGGCGGCGGCCAGGCGCACCCCCTCCCGCGACGTCCGGTCGGTGCGGGCGCCCGGGTCGTGGAAGGTCAGGACCCCACCGGTGAGGGTGCGGGCCAGGACGACGGGGGCGAACGCCCAGTCGACGACGAGCAGCGAGCCGTCCTTGCGGACCAGGACGTCCCCGTCGCCCCAGGCGGGCCGGGCCTCCTCCAGGGCGGCGACGACGGGGCAGTCCCGGCGGTCCAGGGGGCTGCCGTCGGGGCGGTGGTGGTGCAGGCGCTCGTGCAGCGGCTCACCGACGAGCTCGCTCTCGGCGTAGCCCAGCAGGCGCTCGGCGGGGGGCGTCAGCGCGGTGACCAGTCCCTGCCGGTCCAGCGCGATGACCGCCAGGGCCGGGCTCTCGAAGACGGCCGGCAGCAGGGCGGCCTCGATGGCCACCCGGGTGTCGCGCTTGCCGGCGTGCGTCGCGGCGTCCCCGGCGGGGCCGGGGGCGGGCGACGGGGACCCCTCCCCGGTCACCCTCCGTAGGGGGTCACTCACTCCAGTGATGCTAAGGGTCCGGATCGGCGACCGGCCCACCGGGAGAGCGCGCCGCGCGGGCGGCGACGCGCCGAGGGGTCACCCGGGCGGACCGGGTGACCCCTCGGCGGGCGGCGCCGTCGGGCGCCGGGCGGTGGCGGCGCCGTCAGGCGCGCGCACCCCGCCGGCGGCTCGCACCGATCAGCAGGCCGCCGACGAGGACGAGCCCCGCACCGCCGGCCACGTACGGGGCGACGTCGGTGCCGGTGCGCGCCAGGCGACCGGTCCCGGTGACCGCGGTGCGGGTGGGCCGGCTGCTGGGACGGGTGGTGCGCACCGGCGCCGCGGACGCCGAGGAGGTCGGCGCGGCCGCCGGCGCCGTGGTGGTCGGCGCCGGGGCGGGCGCCGACGTCGTGGGCGCCGGGCTCGGGGCGGCCGCGGCCACCGCCGAGCGCGGCTGCTGGTCCGCGGTCAGCGGCTGGTTCTCCGGCAGGCCCAGGTAGGCGGTGAACGCCTCCAGGTCGGTCCGGCCCAGCTCGGTGCGCTCGGTGCCCTCGGCGAGGGTGGTGAAGTTGTCCCCGCCGGAGGCCAGGAAGCTGTTCACCGTCACCCGGTACGTCGCCGCCGGGTCCAGCTCCCGCCCGTCCAGCGTGACCGAGGTGATGTGCTGACCGGCGGGCGCGTCCGGGTCGTAGGTGAAGAAGAACCCGTCGGAGACGCCGAGCGCCAGGAACGGCCGCGAGGAACCCTCCGGCTGCCACTGCTCCTCCAGCACCTGCCGCACCTGCTCGCCGGTGAGGGTGAGGGTCACCACCGAGTTCGCGAACGGCTGCACGGCGGCGGCCTCGGCGTAGGTGACGACCCCGTCGCCCTCGCTGCCGGAGGCGGCGAACTCCAGGTCGTCGCGCACGCCGCCGGGGTTCATCAGCGCGATCTGCGCGCCCGCGCCCCGCGTCTGCTGCAGCTGGGCGTCGGCGATGAGGTTCGCCAGCGGCGACTGCGTGCCGCGGTCGTCCTCGCCGCCGGAGAACGAGCGGGTGACGTCGGCGGTGATGCGCCCGACCGGTCGCGCCCCCTCCTCCGCGGCGAACGCGACGGCCGCGTCCACGATCGCCTGCACCTCGGCGTCGGGGGCGAAACCCTCCACGGGGACGACCTCGTGGGCCTGGGCGACGACCTCGCCGGTGGCGTCGTCGACGTTCAGGACGACGCGGTCCAGGGCCGTGCCGTAGGAGGCAGCGGACAGCACCGGGCGGGCCAGCGGCTTCCCGTCCACCGGGAACTCGCAGTCGTAGAGCTGGTGCGTGTGCCCGGAGAGGATCGCGTCGATCTGCGCGGAGGCGCCCTGCACGATCTCGCCGAAGCGGCCGGAGGTGCGCACCTCCTCGCAGTCGGTGCCCTCGGAACCCTCGTGGGCCAGCAGCACCACGACGTCGGCCTCGTCGTTGGCGGTGTCGCCGTCGGAGAGCTGCGCCGCGACGCGGTTGGCGGCCTCGACCGGGTCGGTGAACCGCAGCCCGGCGATGCCGTCGGGCGCCACCAGGCTCGGCGTGGCCTCCGTGACGACGCCCACGAACCCGATGCGCACGCCGGCGACGTCGGCGGTGGCGAACGCGGGCATCGCGGGGCTGCCGTCGGCGCGCAGCACGTTCGCACCCAGGTGCGGGAAGTCCGCCAGGCCGCTGACGCCGTCCACGCCGACGCGCTCGAGGAGGTCGGTGTAGCCCTTGTCGAACTCGTGGTTGCCGACGGCGGAGACCGCCACCCCCATGGCGTTCAGCGCCTCCAGGGTGGGTTCGTCCTGCTGGATGAACGAGGTGAACGTGGAGGCGCCGATGTTGTCGCCGACCGAGACGGCGACGGTGTTCGGCTGCTGAGCGCGCAGCGCGTCCAGGGCCCCGGCGAGCTGCGCGGCGCCGCCGATCGGGGCGCCGTCGTCGGTCTCGTCGGGCGCCTCGAGGCGGCCGTGGAAGTCGTTGAACGCGCCGATCTGGATCTGCGTCCGCCCCGGGCCGGGGTCGGGCAGGATCTCCGCGACCGCGCCGGCCGGCGCCGCGGCGGCCGCCCCGGTCGGGGCCTGCGTGGACGTCTCGGTGGGCGTCGCGGTGGGCGTCGCGGTCGCGGTGGTGGTCGCACCGGCGGTGGGTGCCGCGCTCGCCGTGGCGGTGGGCGTCGCGGTGGCGGTGGGCGCGGCGAGGGCCGCGGGGGCCAGACCGGCGCACACCACGCCCAGCGAACCCGTGAACGCCACGAGACCGGCAGCGGGACCGACGAGTCGAACGAGGGGACGGCTCATGAGCTCGCTTCCACGAGGGGGGACAGGCGCGCGGAGTCTGCCAGTCGCGGGGCCCCCTTGGGAACGCCTGTGACCGGACGCGCCCCGCGTCACCCCCGCGGGGTCAGTCCCCGCCGGCCGCCCAGCCGCCGGGGCCGCTCTCCCGCTGCCGCAGCGCGATCTGCACGCCGCGGTGCGCGACGCCCACCAGGGCGCACCGCTCGGCCTCGGCCAGCGGGACCCACGACCCGGCGTCCGTGCTGCCGCCGACGTCCAGCACCCGCGGCTCGCGCACCTGCCGGGCGGTGGCGGTGACCAGCACCCGCACGGCGTGGAAGTCCTCCAGCACCCCGCGCGGGGACCGGCCGGTGAAGTGCTCCGAGCCGATGTCGGCCAGGCCGTCGACCTCCACCTCCATGCCGGTCTCCTCGTGGACCTCGCGCACGGCGGCCGTCAGCGGGTGCTCGCCGTGGTCGACGCCGCCGCCGGGCAGCGTCCAGCGCCCGGGGCTGGGGGTGATCGCGGACAGGCGCGTCAGCAGGATCTCCCCGGCGGGGCTGACGACGACGGCGTAGGCGGCCAGCCGCTGGCGCACCACGGGCACCGAGTCGTCGGTGGGGACCCGCAACCGGCGCAGCTCGGCGGGCTCGACGCGCACGCGCGCACCGTCGGCCAGGGGGTGGGTGCCGGGGTCGGGCACCCAGCGGGCGGGGCCGGCCGGGGCGTCCCGGCCCGGTCCTGCGGTGCTCGCGCCCAGCACCACGTGCACGGTGTGCAGGTCCACGCCGCGCGGGCGGCCCGGCACCTCCTCGCCGACGGCGCGGCGCACGTCGTCGCGCACCTCCAGCGGCCCGGCCACCCGCGCGGGCGGCGCGCCGGCGGCGGCGAGCGCCCGCTGCGCACCGGCGACGGGGGTCTCCCCGTGCGCGAGCACCGCCCACGGCAGGACCGCCCCGTGCGGGTCGTCGCGCACGAGCAGCCGCCCGCCGGAGCGCAGCGCGACGTGCACGGCGACGCGCTGCAGGGCGGGGCGATCGCCGGTGGCGCCCGGGCCGGTCGTCGTCACGGGCTCCTCAGCTCGCCGCCGGGCGGCCCGCCAACTGCTCCTCGACGGCGCGGTGGTTCTTCCGCTCGGCGTAGAAGGACAGGAAGGGCACGGTGCCGGCGAGCGCGGTGAGCAGCATCCGCGACCACGGCCAGCGCACGCGGGTGCCGAGGTCGAACGTGGTGATGAGCAGCAGCACGTAGAACAGGCCGTGCACGGGGCCCATGACGCGGGTGATGGAGTCGCCGCGGTCCAGGGCGTACTCCTGCACCATGCCGGCGACGACGAAGAGCAGGCCGATGCCCGTGACCCACGCCATGACGCGGTAGCGGGTCAGGGCCGGGCGGATCCGGCTGGTGACCTGCGGGGCCGGGGCGGTGCGCTCGGTGCTCATCGGGTGCTGCTCACGTCTCGTCCTCCCGGACCGTCGGCGGGGTGTGGGGACCGATCCTGCCGGGGCGCGGTCCCGGCGGCGGCGGCGGGGTCGCGCCCGAGGTGGCGCTCCAGGTCGTCCGGCGGGTCGTCCGGGACGTCGCCCGCGAGGGCGGCGCGGCGGTCGGCGCGCAGGTCGCGCAGGGCGCGGCGCCACAGGACGAGGGCGAAGGCGGCGAACACCCACCACTGGGCGGCGTAGGCGAGGTTGCGCCAGTCGAGGCGCCGGGTCGACTCGCCGGGGTCGGCCGGCGGCACGGCGCGCAGCGCGGCGGTGTCCGCGCCGGCCGCGGCGACGGGCTCGGCGGCGGTGACGTAGGCGCTGGCGACGGGGTAGTCGACGCGGTTGACGAGGTCGGCGGCGCTGACCACGTAGGTCTGCCCCTCCGGCAGCGCGGCGCTGGACGGGGCGATGTCGGAGACCTCGGGGGGCTGCACGACGCCGAGGAGGTCGACGCGCCCGGTGGGGGCGGCGGGGGCCGCGGTCCCCTCGGGCACCCAGCCGCGCACGAGGGGCACACCGGTGCCGTCGTCGAGGCGCACGACGCTCAGCACCCAGGAGCCGTCGCGGCCGTCCAGGGCGCGGTCGGGGACGAGGAGGTCCACCGCGGGGTCGACGGTGCCGCTGACCTGGACGCGCCGGCCCACCTCGTCCTGCGAGAGGACCGCGCCGGCGGAGTCGCCGGGGGCGGCGGCGGAGACGACCCGCTCCACCTCCACGACGGGACGCGTGGAGGGGGCCTGGCTGATGACCACGTTGCCCCGGTTCCACTGCCACAGGCCGAGCACGACGCAGACGGCCGCGGCCAGCCACGCCACGGCGGTGAGCACGGCCACCTGGGTGGCGGCGCGGCGCGCACCGGCGCCTGTCCGGGAGGGGTGGGCCACCCCTGAAGGGTACGCGGCGCGGGCGGTCCTCCCGCCGGGCGCCGGTGCCCGCGGGACCCGGTGGCCCGCACTGCCGGACGGTAGCGGAGACGGACCCGCGCGGTGAGCGGCGGTAGCGGGCAGGAGGACCTTCATCCCACCCAGGCGACGAGCGACGAAGAAGCACTATTCTTCAGCACCATGCAGTCCGGTAGCAGTGTGGAACGCGTCACCGCCGCGCTCCGGGAGCGGGCGGGTGCCCTGCCCACGGGGGCCCGGTTGCCGAGCAGCCGGACGCTCGTCGCCGAGCTCGCCGTGGGCCCCGTCACGGTCCAGCGCGCCATCGACCAGCTCGTCGCCGACGGCACCGTCGTCACCCGCCCCGGCGCGGGCACCTTCGTGGCCCGCCCCACCGCCACCACCACCGCGGACACCGGCTGGCAGCAGGTCGCCCTGGGCGCCTCCCCCGTGCAGGCCGGCGGGGTCGTCGCCGCCCTCAGCGCCCCGCCCGAGGACGTCCTGGACATGGCCCGCGGCTACCTGGACGTGGCGCTGCAGCCCACCTCGCGCCTGGCCGCCGCCAGCGCCCGCGCCGCCCGCCGCCCGCAGGCGTGGTCGGTGCCGCCGCCGGCGGGCCTGCCGGAGCTGCGCACCTGGTTCGCCGGGCAGCTGGGCGCCGACCGCGAGGACGTGCTCGTCACCCCCGGCGGGCAGGGGGCGCTGTCCACGGTGCTGCGCTCGCTGGTGCCGGCGGGCAGCCCCGTGCTCGTCGCGGTGCCCGGCTACCCCGGGGTCATCTCCCTGCTGCGCAGCGCGGGCCTGGTGCCGGTGCCGGTGCCCTCCGACGCCGACGGCGTGCGCCCGGACCTGCTGGAGCGGGCGTTCGCCACGACCGGTTCTCGGGTGCTGTACGTGCAGCCCACCTACGCCAACCCGGACGGCTCGGTGCTGGCCGCCGAGCGGCGGCGCCCCGTGCTGGAGGCCGCGGCCGCCGCGGGCGCCTTCGTCGTCGAGGACGACTACGCGCGCTGGCTGGGCCACGGTCCCACGCCGCCGCCGTCGCTGCTGCGCGACGACACCGACGGGCGCGTCATCACCGTGAACTCCCTGACGAAGGCCGCGGCGCCGAGCCTGCGGGTGGGGTGCGTGGTGGCCAGGGGCCCGGTGGCGCAGCGCATCTCGGCGCTGCGGGTGGTGGACGACCTGTTCGTCTCCCGCCCCCTGCAGGAGACCGCGGTGGAGCTCGTCACGGGTGCCGGGTGGGGCGCGCACCTGCGCGCGCTGGCCGCCGCGCTCTCGGCGCGGGTGGACGCCGCGTGCTCGGCGCTGGCGCGGGAGCTGCCGGAGTGCTCCTGGACGCGCCCGCGCGGGGGCTTCTCGATGTGGGTGCGGCTGCCGCGCGGCGTCGACGACGTGGAGCTGGCCCGCCGCGCCCTCGTCGAGGGCGTCGCGGTGGGCCCGGGACGGCACTACGTGGTCTCCGAGCAGGACACCGCGCACCTGCGCCTGTGCGTGGCGGGGCTGCCCACCGCGCAGGTCGGGGAGGCGGTGCGCCGCCTGGCCGCGGCGTTCTAGGGCCGCTCGCGCGGACCGTGCCGGGTGCGGGTCCCCGGCGCGCGCAGGGGCGCGGCCGGCAGCGTCACGCGCGCGTCGAGAGCCGCGCCCGCCCCCTCACAGGTAGCGGAGCATGAAGTCCCGCTCGGGGTCGCGACCCGCCGTGGGGTCGGGGACGGGCTGGGACTCCTGGGTCTCGACCACGTCGGCGAGCCGGATCGGCTCGGGCAGGGCGCGGTAGCGCTGCCGGGGGTCGTGCGGGGCTCGCGCGCCGGTGCGCTCGACCGCCTGGTCTCCACTCACGGTGACCACTCCTCCGATCGAGCCGGGACGCACTGAGCGCTCGTCCGTCCACTCTCCTCCCGTCCACCTCCGCGGTCCAGGGTGGTGAGCGCGTCTCCTCCGAGGCCCAGGCCGAGCAGGTCGGTGTCGCCTCGGTGAACCGGCTGGGACCGGCGCGGGGGCGGTCGCCGTTCGAGGCGCTGGACGCCCTCGACGACGCCTTGCGGCTGCACCTGACCTCGTGAGGCCGGTGGGGAGAGGACCCTCATCGCGGGACGAGAGCGCGTTCACGCCTTCTGAGTGGTCACAGCGGAGGTCAGTCCACTCGGCGAGCCGCGCGTTGCCCACGCCGTACGGCGCTGACCATCACGGGCGAGAGCAGCAGTGCCCACACCGCGGCGAAGCCATCGGCGGTTCCACGCTCCTGCGCAGCCAGCCACAGCGCTGCGGCACCTGCGTAGACGATGCTGCCGACACCGGCGGCCCACAGCAGCGGGGCGATCTTCTCGTGCGCCGCCAGCCAGGCCCGCCTGGACCGCAAGGTGGCTGGCGTGCGCAGACCTGGAGCACGCTCGTACCGGACCGATGGACGCGTCGCGTGGTGAGCGGTCCAGCACAAGAAGACCTCGTCGCCCACGTTCTGCCCCCCTGTGGCCGCCCCGTCGCTTCATCGCGCCTTGAGCTCTGCAGGAGCGTTGCCGACACCTCCGCCCGCAGCAAGACCCACCTACCACGGCGTCTGCTCATCGCCGTGATCGCGCGCCACTGACGGCAGTGGTCACGCGCGGAAGCGGGATGACCGTGAAGTCGCCTGGTCTTGTCGCTGCCGGTTCGGAACGGCGAAGCAGACGGCCGCATTGAGTGGGACAGTGCGAGACGCGTCCCACCGATGAGCGTACGGTGGGCCCATGAGTGCGCAGGCACTGAAGATCGACTCCAAGCGGCGAGCAGTCGTGCCCGCCGAGGTCCTCGCTGCGGCGGGCATCACCGAGGGCTCCGAGCTGATCCCGCACGCCGAAGGTCCCGGCCGCATCGTCTTCGAGACCCGCGCCGCCATGCAGGCCCGTGTTCGTGCGAAGTACCGACGCGAGGGTGGCGGCGTGTCCACCCAGCAGGCGTGGGCCGAGTACCACGGCGAAGAGACCGATGCCCTCGCCGAGAAGGGCGTCGAGTGAGCGAGGGCCCCCGCGCCGTCATCGCCGGCTCACCGCTGGGAACACCGCTGCTGCTCGACGCGTGCGCCGTCTTGTCCTGGCTCGACCCGGACGCTCAGGAGACGGCTGACAGTCGCGCCCGCATCGATGACGTGTTCGCGACCGTCGACCTGACCGTCGTCAACGTCACGGCCCCCACCGTGGTCGAGGTCGCGACGGTCCTCAGCCGGAAGTTCGGACTGGACGAGGAAGCCCGCAGCATCGGCGACGACCTGAGCAGTGCGGGGATCCGCATCGTCCCGTTCGGCCTCGCAGAAGCCGCGCACATCGCAGAGGTCCTCTACGCGGAGAAGGTCACCCGGCAAACCGAGCTCGATGCGGGCCGCAAGGTCGGACGACTCTCGCTCGGCGACCGCATCGCCATGGCCGCCGCCGAAGCCCGACACGACACGCTCGTGACGACGGACCAGTTCGTGATCCAGGTGTCAGAGCGCATGGAGTCGAACACCTACGACTACCGCGCCGGCTGAGTCGTGCAGCACGCTGCGAAGGCGCCACGGCCAAGAGCAACGGTGCGCTTCCACGAGTTGCTGGAGTCCCCGCGGACGGCGGGGTGACCGTGAGGTTGCTGTTCACCGCCTGATGGGTGGAGCCGGACGTCGGCTCAGTCGGGTAGCTGCTGACGCACCTGCTGCAGTTCGGCGATGGCTGCGTCCACCAGCTGCTCGTTCAGGGTGCCGCGGGTGTCGATGCGGACTTCGTTGCGTCCCGGGGCCCTCTCGAAGACGGTGATGGTCACCGTGCCCAGGACCGGCGTCGCTGGTGGCGGCCAGTGCGTCGTCCCCGCCGGCGGGGCTCCTGCGGCTTCGGCGGCGGCCGGGTCGTCGTAGGTGAGGGTGAGGCTGCTGGTGAAGGCTCCGCTGCGGTCGTTGAACACGGTGGTCCCCGGCCGTTGAGCCGGGTCCTGGCCCCAGGGCCACGCGCGCTGGGCGCGGTAGTGGTACCCGTCCTGCTCGCCCTGTTCGCAGGTGAAGGCGACGTCCTGGCCGGGACGGAGCCCGTCCTGGGTGGTCATGGCAGCGGAGCAGTGGGCCCAGCAGCCGCCCGGCGTCTGAGGGCTGTCGATGACGCCCCAGCCCTCTTCGTCGTGCCAGTCGCGGACGACACCTCTGGTGGTCATGATCGGATCATCGTCCTGCGGGGCGTCGAGCGGGTGGCGGGGCACGGGTGGCCGGGAGGGGTGCCGTGGACACGCTGCAGGTGCGGGGCCGGGTCCGCGTGGAGGACCTGCCGGAGGACACCGCCTGGCCCGAGCACGAGATCATCGACGGGAGTCTGCTGGTGACGCCGTGGGCGGGCACGACCCACCAGGCGGTGGTGGGGGACGCGTACTTCGCGCTGCGCAGCGCTGCCCCGGGCACCGTGACGGTCTACCCGGGCGCGAACGTGCGTCACACCCGCGACGGGGAGAGCGACCTGCTGATCCCCGACGTCGTCGTGGCCGGCGCCGACGCCGGGGGCGGCACGTACCTGGACGCGCACGAGGTGCTGCTGGCGGTGGAGGTCGTCTCCCCGTCCACGCGCCTGACGGACACGGTCACCGAGCGAGCGGTGTACGCGGAGTGGGGCATCCCCGCCTACGTCGTCATCGACCCGGTGACCCGCACCAGCACCTGGCACGGTGACCCCGGCGCCGTCGCGTGGGCGAGGGACGCGCTGCACGCGGTCCTCCCACCGGCCTGACACCTGCACCGGCACGGGTCGACGGGGAACGGCGCGCAGCCTCAAGGCCGCCGGTAGCGCTCGGCGAAGCGGCGCAGCACCCGGGAGGCGACCTCCACCCGCGAGCGCCGCAGCCGCGCGACGACCTCGTCGTGCTCGTGCGGCGGGAAGTACCCGGCGTCGCGGTAGACGCCCACGCGCTGGACGATCCCCTCCACGTCCAGTTCCGGGTGGAACTGGGTGGCGTAGAGGTTCTCCCGCAGGCGGAACGCCTGCACGGGGCAGGCGGGTGAGGTGGCCAGCACGACCGCTCCCGGGGGCGGGACGCGCAGCGCCTCCTTGTGCCCGACGAACGCCTCGAACGTGCCCGGCAGCGCGCCGAGGACGGGGTCGGCGCGCCCGGCAGCGGTCAGGGTGACGGGAGCGGTGCCGATGGGTTCACCGTGGGTGCGGTCCACCACCCCGCCGGCGTGCACGCCGAGCGTGCCGATGCCGTAGCAGGCGCCCAGGAACGGTGCGTCCGCGGCGACGACCCGGTCCAGCAGCGCGGCCAGTTCCCGCTCGACGCGGTGCTGCACCTCGCTCTTGGACCCCTCGGGGTCGCTGGTGCAGAAGGGGCTGCCGCCGAGGACGACGCCGGAGACCTCGTCGAGGTCGATCCGCGGCATCGGTTCGCGCTCCAGGCGCACCCGCACGAGCTCCTCGGGGCGCAGCCCCCCGTGGCGCAGTACGGCGGCGTGCTCGGCGTCGGCGACGCCGTCGTGCTCACGGGTGGCCAGCAGGACGAACGGCTTGGCCCGGCGCGCGGTGCTCACGCGCCGGGCCCGCGGCCGGTGGGGGTGGTGCCCTCAGGCACGGGCGGCGGCCGGGGTCCGCCGGTCGGCGTCACCGGGGAGCACGAGCCCGCGGCGGGAACGGCCGTGCGCGTGCACCAGCAGCCCGGCCACCAGGGAACCGGACAGGCCGGCGAGCAGGTCGACCACGGTGTCCGTGTACCCCACGATCATGCCCTGGGGGCTGAACTGCTCCACGGTCCACTCGTAGAACTCCCAGACGACGGCGATGGTGACGCCGGTGAGCGTCGTCCACAGCACCGGCGCCCACGAGCGCAGGTGGGCGGGCACGTCGCGGGGGCCGGGCATCAGGCGCCACTGCACGAGCACGTAGTAGGCCACGGCGGCGATGCTGCCGGGGGTGAGGAAGTGCACCACGACGTCGAACCAGGAGATGGCGCGGTACCAGTGCTGCACGCCCGCCCACATGGCCAGCAGCACGAACACGGAGAACGCACCGGCGAACGAGGGCGGTACGGCCGCCAGCCGCGCGGCGACGATCGCCGCCAGCACCAGGCCGAAGCGCACCGCCTCCTCCCACCGCCCGGAGACCAGCATCACCGCGATGCTGCCCGCCGCGACGAGCAGGGCGAGGTCGAGGATCCACCGCCCGATCCGTCGCGCGTCACCCGCCTGCGGGTCCCTGGTCACCTCGGTCTCCTCCCGTTCGACGTGCGCGTTTGCGCTCCTGCACACGACAACCCTGGGGGGCGGGGACGGGAGCCGCCAGTCGGGCCGCGGGCCCCGGGCGACACCGGGCCGGCGCGCACCCGGGGGCGGGTTCCCGGGCCGGTCTCAGCCGCCGAGCACCGAGTCCACGAAGGCGCCCGCGCGCCGGGCGAGGTCGGCCCGGCGCTCGGCGACGGTGCGCCCGGGGTCGGGGCGCAGCGCCTGGGTGCCCTTGACGACCTCCACGCACCGCGCGCACGCCAGGTCGGCGCAGGCGTACACGCCGACGGTGTCGCCGCGGCGGCCGGCCGCCCCGGCGCGAGGCGCGGCGAACAGCGCCACGTCACCGGCGGAGCGGGTGGTGCGGCACAGGTCGCACATGGCGGCGGCGCGCGCCCCTCCGCTGGGCGCGCGCAGCACCAGGCCGCGCACGTCGGCGCCGGCGAGGACGAGCAGGACGCCCCGCTCGGGCGCCTTCGCGTCGCGCCAGCCCGCGACGGGGTCGAGAGCGGTGTCGACGCCGCGCACCCAGCCGGGCACGTTGAGCCGGGAGGCCTCGCCCTTGCTGCAGTTGCGCAGCGCGCGGCGCACCACGTCGTCGGTGAGCACCTGCGGTGGGGCGCTCGTCCCGGTCACGTCGTCGGTCACGGTTCCTCCTCCGCGGGCCCGCGGCCCGCACTCGTCGATCGTCCATCCACCCGGCGCGTCAGGCGCCCGGCGCGTCCTCGCGCGGCCAGGACGCCAGGGCGCGGTCCACCCCGCGCAGGGTCGCCAGCCACGACGCCTCGCGGTCCCCCTCGGAGCCGAAGCCCCCGGCCGCCTCCAGGGAGACGAACCCGTGCAGGGCGCTGCGGGAGAACCGCACGGCGTCGGTCAGCGCCCCGGGCGGGATGTCGTAGCCCTCGAGCAGCCGGTAGCTCAGCTGCGCGATGCGCCGGTGCCCCTCGCTGGCGGCCGCCACCTCCGGCGGGAGCCGGACGGTCGTGGCGGCGTAGCGGCCGGGGTGCTCGAGCACGTAGCGCCGGAACGCCAGCGCGCACCGGGTCAGCGCCTCGGCGCCGGAGACGCCGGCGATCGCCTCGGCCAGCACGTCGGCGAACTCCGTCGCCGCCTGCGCGCTGACGCGCTGGCGCAGGTCGGCGGCGCTGCGCACGTGGGAGTACAGGCTGGCGTCGGCGACGCCGAAGCGGCGGGCCAGCGCCGAGACGGTGACCCGCTCGAGCCCGACCTCGTCGGCCAGGTCGGCCGCCGCCCGCACGAGCCGGTCGGCCGTCAGGCCCGCTCTGGGGGACACCACCCCTCCTCTCCCTAGGACTCCTAGGCAGGAAGCTAATCCCCCTAGGGCGGGGCGTCCAGCGGTTTCCCCCGCCCCGGACGCAGCCAGGGCCGGGGACCCCACGGGGTGCCCGGCC
>NZ_JBBBEM010000023.1:0-10986 GCF_037154035.1 Kineococcus sp. G2
TGCTGGCGCGCATCTCCACCCGCATCACCAACGAGGTGCCCGAGGTGAACCGCGTGGTCCTCGACGTCACGAGCAAGCCGCCGGGGACCATCGAGTGGGAGTGAGCTCCCGCCGCTGACCAGGGCCGGGCACCCCGCGGGGTGCCCGGCCCTGGTCAGCGGCGGGAGCTCACTCCCACTCGATGGTCCCCGGCGGCTTGCTCGTGACGTCGAGGACCACGCGGTTCACCTCGGGCACCTCGTTGGTGATGCGGGTGGAGATGCGCGCCAGCACCTCGTACGGCAGGCGCGTCCAGTCCGCCGTCATGGCGTCCTCGGAGCTGACCGGGCGCAGCACCACGGGGTGGCCGTAGGTGCGCCCGTCGCCCTGCACGCCGACGGAGCGCACGTCCGCCAGCAGCACCACGGGGCACTGCCAGATCTCGCGGTCCAGGCCGGCGGCGGTCAGCTCCTCGCGGGCGATGGCGTCCGCCGCGCGCAGCGTCTCCAGGCGCTGCGGGGTGACCTCGCCGACGATGCGGATGCCCAGGCCCGGGCCGGGGAACGGCTGACGCCACACCATCGCCTCCGGCAGGCCGAGCTGCTCGCCGACGGCGCGCACCTCGTCCTTGAACAGGGCGCGCAGCGGCTCGACGAGCTCGAACCTCATGTCCTCGGGCAGGCCGCCGACGTTGTGGTGGCTCTTGATGGTGGCCGCACCGGTGCCGCCGCCGGACTCCACGACGTCCGGGTACAGCGTGCCCTGCACGAGGAAGCGCACCTCGCCGCTGCCGCCCTCGGCGGCCACGACGTCGGAGGCGGCCTGCTCGAACACGCGGATGAACTCGCGGCCGATGGTCTTGCGCTTGACCTCGGGGTCGGTGATCCCGGCGAGGGCGTCGGCGAAGCGCTGCGCGGCGTCCACGACGTGCAGCTTCACCCCGGTGACGGCGACGAAGTCCTGCTCGACCTGCTCGGCCTCCCCGGCGCGCAGCAGGCCGTGGTCGACGAACACGCAGGTGAGCTGATCGCCCACGGCGCGCTGCACGAGGGCGGCCGCCACGGCGGAGTCCACGCCGCCGGACAGGCCGCAGATCACCTTGCCGTCGCCGACCTGGGCGCGGATGCGCGCGACCTGCTCGTCGATGACGTTGCCGGTCGTCCAGTCCGCCGGGACGCGGGCGCCTTCGCGCAGGAAGTTCACCAGCACGTCCTGCCCGTGGGTGGAGTGCTTGACCTCCGGGTGCCACTGCACCCCGTACAGGCGGCGCTCGTCGTCCTCGAACGCCGCGACCGGGGTGTCGGCGGAACTCGCGACGACCCGGAAACCCTCCGGGGCGCGAGCGACGCTGTCGCCGTGGGACATCCACACCGACTGCTCGGCGGGCTGGTCGCGCAGCAGGGTGGAGGCGGCCGGGTCGGCCAGCTGCGCCACCGTGCCGCCGTACTCGCGCCGCCCGGTGCGCTGGACCTCGCCGCCCAGGGCCTTGGCCATGGCCTGGAACCCGTAGCAGATGCCGAGGACCGGCACGCCCGCCTCGAACAGGGCGGGGTCGACCTGCGGGGCGTCCTCGGCGTACACGCTGGAGGGGCCGCCGGAGAGGATCACCGCGGCCGGGTCCTTGGCGAGGATCTCCGCCACCGGGGTCGTGCTGGGCACGATCTCGGAGTAGGCGTCGGCCTCGCGCACGCGCCGGGCGATGAGCTGGGCGTACTGGGCGCCGTAGTCGACGACCAGGACCGGGCGGTGGGCGCGCTCGGCGGCCACCTCGGCGCTCTGGCCGGCGGCCTGCGCGGCTGCCTCGGCGGGGGTGGGGGCGGTCTCGGGCGCGTCCGGCGTCACGGTCCGAGGGTAGCCGCCGCGGACTCCTCCCCGGCGCGCCGCCCGCACCCCCCGCTGCAACTTCTTGCAACGTCTTTCTGCGCTGCGTAGCCTGCCCGCAGCACTCCACTCGACGACGAGGAGACCCCGTGCGACCCACCCCCGCAGGACGCCGCCGGCTGGCGGCCCTGAGCGCTGCGGCGATCACCCTGGCCCTGGCACCCGCCGCGGCCGCCTCCCCCGACGGCCGCCGCCCCGGCGGCTCGCACGTCACCGCCGCCGACCGCGCCCTGGCCGCCTCCTCGCTGCGCGAGGACCTGACCCGCGAGCGCTTCTACTTCGTCATGGCCGACCGGTTCGCCAACGGCGACACCGGCAACGACACCGGCGGGTACGGCACCGATCCGCTGGTCAGCGGCTACGACCCCACCCACAAGGGCTTCTACCACGGCGGCGACCTGAAGGGGATCCTCGAGCGCCTGGACTACATCGAGGGCCTGGGCACGACGGCGATCTGGCTGACGCCGTCGTTCAAGAACAAGCCCGTCCAGGGCGAGGGCGCGAACACCTCCGCCGGGTACCACGGCTACTGGATCACCGACTTCACGCAGATCGACCCGCACCTGGGCACCAACGAGGAGCTGGAGCAGCTCGTCGACGCCGCGCACGCGCGCGGCATCAAGGTGTTCTTCGACATCATCACCAACCACACCGCCGACGTGATCTCCTACGCGGAGGGTACCCAGCGCTACGTCCCCAAGGCCACCGAGCCGTACCGGGACGCGAGCGGGCAGGCGTTCGACGACCGGGAGTTCGCCGGCACCGGTCGGTTCCCCGCGCTGGACGCGCAGACGTCGTTCCCGTACACGCCCGTCGTCGCACCCGCCGAGCAGGACGTGAAGGTCCCCGGCTGGCTGAACGACCCGACGATGTACCACAACCGCGGCGACGCGCTCTTCAACGGCGGCGAGTCCGACCAGTACGGCGACTTCGTCGGCCTGGACGACCTGTTCACCGAGCGGCCCGAGGTCGTCGAGGGCATGGAGGAGATCTACGAGGCCTGGGTGGACTTCGGCATCGACGGTTTCCGGATCGACACCGTCAAGCACGTGAACACCGAGTTCTGGCAGGAGTTCGCCCCCGCCATCGCCGAGCACGCCGCGGCGCGGGGCAACGACGACTTCTTCTCCTTCGGGGAGGTGTACGACTCGAACCCGGAGTTCCTGTCCCGGTACACCACCGAGGCGGGGCTGCAGGCCACGCTGGACTTCGGGTTCCAGGCCCGCGCCCGCGCCTTCAGCAGCGGTGGCGACGCCGGCGAGCTGCGGGAGTTCTACGCGAAGGACGACTACTACACCGACGCCGACTCCAACGCCTACTCGCTGCCCACGTTCCTGGGCAACCACGACATGGGCCGCATCGGCGCGTTCCTGCGCCAGGACGGGGTGGACGAGGACGAGCTGCTGCAGCGCGATGAGCTGGCGCACGCGCTGATGTACCTCACCCGCGGCCAGCCGGTCGTCTACTACGGCGACGAGCAGGGCTTCACCGGCGACGGCGGCGACCAGGACGCGCGCCAGGACGTGTTCGCCTCGCAGGTCGCCACCTACAACGACGACGACCTCATCGGCACCGACGCCACCACCGCGCAGGAGAACTTCGACCCCACCCACCCGCTGTACCGCTCCATCGCGGAGCTGGCGCAGCTGCGCGAGGAGCACCCCGCCCTCGCCGACGGCGCGCAGATCGACCGCTACGCCTCCGAGGGCGCCGGGGCGTACGCCTTCAGCCGCATCAGCGAGGGCGAGGACCGCGAGTACCTGGTGGCGGTGAACAACTCCGCGCAGGAGCAGACCGTCACCTTCGACACGTTCGACGAGCGCCGCGTCTTCCAGGGCCTGTGGCCGGCCGGCACCGGCAAGGTCCGCTCGGGCGCCTCCGGGGAGGTCACCGTCACCGTCCCGGCGCTGTCCGCCGCGGTGTGGCGGGCGACCGCGCCGCTGAAGCGGTCGAAGGCGGCCGCCACGCCGGAGTTCACCACGGACGGCACCGTGGGCGGGCGCGCCGAGGTCGGCGTCGACGTCCCCGGCGACGACTTCAACCAGGTCACCTTCGCCTACCGCACCGCCGGGACGGAGGAGTGGACGCCGCTGGGCACCGACGACAACGCCCCCTACCGCGTCTTCCACGACGTCACCGACCTGCCCGAGGGCACGCAGGTGGAGTACCGGGCCGTGGTGCAGGACCACTCCGGCAACCTCGCCGCCGCCGGCGCCACGGCGAGCGTCGTGCCCCCGCCGCCTGCTCCCGAGCAGCCGCCCGCCGAGCCCGGCGCCCAGCCGGAGGCGGTCGCGGCCGCCGGGTCGTTCAACAGCGAGATCGGCTGCCCCGACGACTGGCAGCCCGCGTGCGAGCAGGCGCAGCTCGCGCTGGACGGGACCACCGGGCTGTGGACCCTGGCCGTGGACCTGCCGGAGGGCTCGTACGAGTACAAGGCCGCGCTGAACGGCGGCTGGGACGAGAACTACGGCGACGGCGGCACGCCGAACGGGGGCAACATCCCGCTCGTCGTCCCGGCGGGCGGTGCGCGGGTGACGTTCACGTACGACCACGCCACCCACCTGATCACCGCGACGGCGGGGTAGGCCCACCGCTCCCGGACCCCCTCGGTGATCCTGCGCGGGTGGACGTTCACCGTGCAAGATCACCGAGGGGCGGCGAGGAGGCGAGGGGCAGGCCGCCGCTTATCCCGTGGAAGTCACCCAGGACAACGATTACCGTCGGTGCACGTGCGGGACCTCCCCCTGAAAGACCCCGGTACCCCCGACGTCCGCTCCCCCCTGCGCCTGCTGCTGCGCACGGCCGCGCAGCAGCGGCGCTCCATGGCGATCGGCACCGCGTTCGGCTGCGCGTGGATGCTCACGCAGGCCGTCCTGCCCGCCGCCGTCGGCCGGGCCATCGACGCCGGCGTCCTCGCCGGCGACGACGCCGCCCTGCTGCGCTGGGCCGGTGTCGTGCTGGCGCTGGCGCTCGTCACCACCGTCGCCGCGGTGCTGCGGCACCGCTACGCCGTCACGAACTGGCTGACGGCGTGCTTCCGCACCCTGCAGCAGGTCGGCCGGCACACCGCTCGCGCCGGTACCGCCGTGACCGCCCGGCTGCCGCAGGGCGAGGTGCTGGCCAGCACCTCCTCCGACGGCCCGCGCGTGGGCGACGCCTTCGACGTCACGCAGCGCGCGGTGGCGTCCGTGCTCGCCGTGGCCGTCGTCGCCGCGCTCGTGCTGCGCACCTCCGTGCCGCTGGGCCTGATCGTGCTGCTCGGCATCCCCGCCGTGCTGGTGGTGCTGCTGGTGCTGCTGCGGCCGCTGAAGGAGCGGCAGCAGCACCAGCGGGAGCTGAGCGGGCAGCTGACGACCCTCGGCACCGACACCGTGCGGGGTCTGCGCATCCTGCGCGGCGTCGGCGGCGAGGAGGTGTTCCTGGCCCGCTACCGCGACAAGAGCCAGCAGGTGCGGGCCGCCGGGGTGCGGGTGGCCGCGTGGGAGTCCGGCCTGGAGGCCGTGCAGGTCCTCGTGCCCGGCCTGCTCGTCGCCGCCCTGGTGTGGGCGGGTGCGCGCGCCACCGTGCGCGGGGAGATCAGCCCCGGCCAGCTCGTCGCCCTCTACGGCTACGCCGCGTTCCTCACCTCCCCGCTGCGGATGCTCGTGGAGGCCGCCGACAAGTACGCGCGCGCCCTCGTCGCCGCCCGCCGCCTGGTCACGATGCTGGAGGTGCCGCCGCTGCTGACCGAGCCGGACCGGCCGCAGCACCCGCCGGAGGCGGGGCCGCTGGCCGACCCGGTCTCCGGCGTCGTCGTCGCCCCCGGCGAGCTGACCGTCGTGGTCAGCGACCCGCCGGAGCTGGCCGCGCCGCTGGGCCGGCGCCTGGCCCGCTCCGACGACACCGGCGACGGTGACGGTGACGGCACCACCCTGGCCGGGGTGCCCCTGCGCGAGGTGCCCGTCGCGGAGGTGCGCCGCCGCGTCCTGCTCGCCGAGGACGACGCGCAGCTGTTCAGCGGCACCCTGCGCGAGCAGGTGGACCCGGAGGGCGCGCACACCGACGCGCAGGTGCTCGCCGCGATGGAGGTCGCCGACGCCACCGGCATCGTCGACCTCGTCGACGGCGGCCTGCGCGGTGTCGTCACCGAGCGGGGGCGCTCGCTGTCCGGCGGACAGCGCCAGCGCCTGGCGCTGGCCCGCGCCCTGCTGCGCGACCCCGAGGTGCTGGTGCTCGTCGAACCCACCAGCGCCGTCGACGCGCACACCGAGGCGCGCATCGCCGCCCGGCTGCGCGCCGCCCGCACCGGGCGCACCACGCTCGTGGCCAGCGGCAGCCCGCTCGTGGCGCCGCACGCCGACACCGTGCACTGGCTGCGCGACGGGCGCGTCGTCGCCAGCGGCCGGCACGCCGACCTGCTGGCCGACCCCGCCTACCGGCGCTTCGTCACCCGCGACGCCGGCGGGGAGGGCGACGCGCACGGCGCCCCCACCGGCGGCGGGGTGCCGGTGCAACCCACCGCCCGCCGCCCCGTGCCCGCCCCGCTGCCCGGCCCGCCGCCCCGCCAGGAGACCTGAGTGAGCACCACCGAGAGCACCACCGACGAGGGCACCGACCCCCTGCTCGACGAGCGCACCACCCTGCCGGTCGCCGACCGCACCCAGGTGCTGCACGACGTGCGGCGACTGGTGCGCCGGCACCGCCGCCCGGGGGCGGTGATGCTGGTGCTGCACTCGGCCGCCGCCCTCGTCGGCCTGGCCGGCCCGTGGCTGCTGGGGAACCTCGTGGACCGCGTCGTGGCCGCCGCGCGCGGCGCCGACGCGGCCGCCGCCCTGGCGGACGTCGACCGCACCGTCGCGCTGCTCGCCGCGGCCGTCGTCGCGCAGGCCCTGCTGGCGCGGGTGGCGCGGTACCGGTCCCTGTCGCTGTCGGAGGAGGTGTTCGCCGAGCTGCGCGAGGAGTTCCTCGCCCGCGCCACCCGGCTGCCGCTGTCGGTCGTCGAGCGGGCCGGCACCGGCGACCTCGTCTCCCGCACCACCAACGACGTCGAGTCGCTCAGCTACACCGTGCGCTACGGCGCGCCCGCGATCCTCGTGGCCGCCGTCACCACCGCGTTCACCGTGGCCGCCGCGTTCCTCACCGGGCCGCTGGTGGCGCTGGCGATCCTCGCCGGCCTGCCCGGCCTGCTGATCGGCACCCGCTGGTACCTGCGCCGCGCCCCCGCCGGGTACGCCGCCGAGCGCGCCTGGTGGGGCCGCATCTCCACCACCCTGGGCGAGAACGTGGAGAACACGCGCACCGTGGAGGCGCTGGGCCTGGCCGAGCACCGGGTCGGGCTGCTGGACCGTGTGATCGGCGAGACCGTGCGGCGCGAGGAGTACACGCTGCGGCTGCGCACCCGGTGGTTCCCGACCATCGAGATGTCGTACCTGCTGCCGGTGGTGGTGGCGCTGGTGTGGGGCGGGTTCCTCGTCCGCCACGGCCTCGCCTCCGCCGGTGAGGTCGCCGCCGTCGTGCTGTACCTGCGCCAGCTCGTCGGCCCCGTCAACGAGCTGCTCATCTGGTGGGACGAGCTGCAGGTCGGGCAGGCGTCGTTCGCGCGGGTCATCGGCCTGGCCACCGTGCCGCCGGACCGCGCCGAGACCGGCGAGCGGGCCCGCTCCGACGACGTGCGCGCCGAGCGCGTCGGCTACGAGTACGCCCCCGGGCGGCCCGTCCTGCACGGGGTCTCGCTGACCCTGGAACCCGGCGAGCGCCTCGCCGTCGTCGGCCCCACCGGCGCCGGCAAGTCCACGCTGGGCCGGCTCATCGCCGGCATCGCCCCGCCCACCAGCGGGTCGGTGCGCGTCGGCGGCGCCGAGGTGACGGGGTTGCCGCTGGACGAGATGCGCCGGCAGGTGGCGCTCGTCACCCAGGAGCGGCACGTGTTCAGCGCCTCCCTGCGCGACAACGTGGTCCTGCCCGCGCCGGACGCCGACGACGCCGCGGTGGAGGCCGCGCTGGAGGCGGTGGACGCGCTCGGCTGGGTGCGGGCGCTGCCCGAGGGCCTGGCCACGCGGGTCGGCGAGAACGGGGTGGAGCTGTCCGCCTCCCAGGCGCAGCAGGTGGCCCTGGCCCGCCTGGTGCTGGCGGACCCGCACACCCTCGTGCTCGACGAGGCGACCTCGCTGCTGGACCCGAACGCGGCCCGGCACACCGAGCGCTCCCTGGCGGCGGTGCTGGACGGGCGCACCACGGTCGCCATCGCGCACCGCCTGCACACCGCGCACGACGCCGACCGCATCGCCGTCGTGGAGGACGGGCGCATCACCGAGCTGGGCACGCACGACGAGCTGGTGGACGCCGGCGGCCCGTACGCGCGGCTGTGGCGCAGCTGGCACGGTGGTCGCGTGGAGCTGGAGGACCTCGTCCGGCTGCGGCGGGTGCGCGACCTCATCGACCGGGAGCACGCGCAGCCGCTCGACGTCGAGTTCGAGGGGATGCGCTGGACGACCGTCGGCTCCCCCGCGCAACCGGACGTGGAGATCGTGCTCGAGCCGCCGCTGGCGGACCCGAACGCCTCCCCGGCCGACCGGCGGGCCGCCGCGGAACTGCTCGCGAAGGGCATGCTCCGCGGGGCCACCTTCCGCACCGACGACTGCGACGCCACCTTCGAGCGGGTGCGCGCCGCCGGCGGGGAGGTGCTGCAGGAGCCGGTGGACCAGCCGTACGGCGCGCGCGACTGCGCCTTCCGCGACCCCGCCGGCAACATGCTGCGCTTCAACCAGCCGAAGGGCCGGTGACCGGCAGCCGCGGGCGGGAGGTGCGGCGGCCGCGGCGGGGAACCCGTCCCCACCGCGGCCGCCGCGTCAGGTGCACGTCAGTGCTTCTTCCCCTTCGCGAACGGCTGCTCCGGGTAGACCGCGTCCACCTCGATCTCCACCAGCCAGCCCGCCACCGGCAGCGACGCCACCTCCAGCGCCGAGCGCGACGGCCGCACGAGGTTCTCGAACAGCGGCGCCGCGGGTGCCGCGGTGCCCATCGGCACGTCGATCGCCTCGTTCGTCTCCAGGTCGACGTTGGCGAAGTACTGCCGGTAGGCGCGGTTCCAGCCGGCGAAGTCGGCGACCTCGGTGCCCTCCTCGTTGGCGAGGAAGACGCGCATGGTGACGACGTCGTCGAAGCTGAGGCCCTGCGCGGCGAGGTTCTCGCCGATCGCGGCCAGGGCGTTCAGGCCCTGCGCCTCGGTGAGCGTCACGCCCTCCGGCAGCGCACCGCCGAGGGCGGCGAGGTCCACGTACGCCTCCGGGGTGCCCGGTGCGGCGTCCGGGTTCGCCGCGGACGGGCCGATGCCGCTGGACTTGTAGATCGCGGTTCCCGGGCCGATGCCCACGCCGTTCGCGATGAACGGGTTCGTCTCGCCGAGGGGCAGCGCCACCGCCACGGTGCCCGGGGCGGGGGTGCCGCCGCGGGCGGCGGCGACACCGGCGCCCGCGCCCAGGCCGAGGAGCAGCAGTGCGGCGGCGCCCACCGCGACCGGCCGGCGGGTCAGGTTCTTCGTCACGTCGGTTCCTCCGGTTCGGTGGGTCAGCTGCTCATGACGCGCTGGTGCAGCGCGGTGACGGCGGCGCGGGCGGACGTCATCGCGCCGTGCTGCCAGGCGATGGCGTGGGACAGGTGGTCGCCGGCGAAGTAGACGTTGCCCTGCGGCGCCAGCAGCGTCGCGTAGTCGGGTCCGGCCTGGTCCTCCCAGCCCACCCAGCCGCCCTCGCTGTACCTCGTCGCACCCCAGGAGACGGAGAACGAGGAGGCGATGTCCTTCCCGTACACGTCGCCGTGGATGAGGGCGCCGTTCTGCACCGCCCGCGCGCGGCGCTGCGCGTGCGGCAGCGCCTGGTAGTCCAGGGCAGCCTGGCCGTAGTTGTAGTAACCGACGACGACGCCGCGGTCGGTGTGGAAACCCGACGACGGGTACCAGACGTGCGCCAGGTCCAGGTCGGTGTTCGTGATGCCGCCGTAGATGCGCATGTCGTCCTCCCACCAGCGGCGGGAGTACTCCAGGCCGATCTTCCCGGTGGGCGACGGCTTCGCGGCCTGCAGCGCCGTGGTGACGCCGGGGCCGAGGTTGTGCGGGATCCGCGCGGCGATGTGCGGCGGGATGGTGTTGACGACGAAGTCCGCACTGGCGGTGCGCGGAAGGCCGCGGGCGTCGACGTAGTCGACCTCCCCGCCACCGGGCGTGGTGCGGATGCCGGTGACCTCTGCGCCGTAACGGATCTTCCCCGGGCCGACGGCCCTCTCCAGCGCGTAGGCGATGCGGTCCATGCCCCCGACGGGCTGGAACATCATCATCGCCTGGTCCCAGCCGAACTCGAAGGTGAACTCACGGCCGATGCCGCTGGCGATGACGTCGTGCAGGCCGGGCGCCGGGGTGACGGAACCGGCCTCCAGGCCCGCACCGGGCTCGACGTCGAAACCACGCCGGCCGCTGCCACCGAGGTACAGGTCCGCCGCGGCCGGGTCGCCGGTGGAGTTCCCCAGGTCGCCGAAGTCGCGCAGGAACTCGATGAGGGCCTCCTTGTCGGAGGCGCTGAGCTCACCGTCCAGCGCACCGGCGTTCGTGGCCTTCGACAGCAGCTCCGAGACGTACCCGTACACGTCGGCCTTGGCGGCGCGGTGCTTCACGGGTGTGTTCGAGATCGCCGTGTCGCCCGTGTAGTACAGCAGCGCGTCGGCGTTCTGGTTGACGAACGGCTCGATCGCGACGCCCAGCTCGCGGCAGTAGTCCAGCGTGACGTGGTGCTGCGGGATGCGCGCGGGGCCGGCGTTCATGTACTGCCCCTCGGCGAACCGCACCCGCTGCGTCTCACCGTTCAGGTCCGTCTCCGCATCACCCCCGCGGACCGTCCAGTTCCGGCCGCCGGGGCGGTGGCGGCCCTCGAGCAGGGTGACCCGGTAGCCGGCCTTGCCGAGCTCGTACGCGGTGGTCAGGCCCGCGATGCCGGCGCCGAGGACGAGGACGCTGCGGGCCGAGCGGCCGGTGAGGGTGAAGTCGGACGGGCGCGGCGGGGTGAACGCGGCGTTCTCGGCGGCCGACGCCGCCGGGGCCAGGCCCAGGGCGCCCATGGCGCCGTACAGGGCTCCGGGGGGAACAGTGGGGACGACAAC
>NZ_JBBBEM010000024.1:0-51972 GCF_037154035.1 Kineococcus sp. G2
ATGGCGCCGTACAGGACTCCGGCGCCACCGGTGGCGCCGACACCACGGAGGAAGTTCCTGCGGGAAACGGGCACGGTTCTCCTCGGGAGGACAGGGGGGGATCACCCGGGGTGGGGAGACACCCGAACCCTGGCGGTGCCGTGTTTCACGCAGATCACGCGATCATCAACACTGCGTGACGAGCACGGGCCCCCCGAGGGCGCCGCGATTCCTCACCCTGCGTGCTCGCATCCTTGCGCTCGCACTCCGCCGGGGTATTGGATGACGGCGTCCGCGGTCCCACCCCCCGCCTGGAGCACGCATGCTGCACCGTCGCCGCACCTCCCTCCTCGCGCTCGTCGGCCTGACCGCCGGGGTCGCCGTCGCCGCCCCGGCCACCGCCGCCCCCACCGCCGAGAAGGTCCCCCTGGCCGTCGGCACCGGTGGTGCCGTCGCCACCGTCGACCCCGACGCCACCCGCATCGGCCTGGAGGTCCTCGCCGACGGCGGCAACGCCGCCGACGCCGCCGTGGCCGCCGCCGCCGCGCTCGGCGTCACCGAGCCCTACTCCGCCGGGGTCGGCGGTGGCGGGTTCTTCGTCTACTACGACGCCGAGAGCGGCGAGGTCTCCACCATCGACGGCCGGGAGACCGCCCCGATGGCCATGGGCGCCACCGCCTTCCTCGGCGAGGACGGCGAGCCCCTGCCCTTCGCCGAGGCCGTCAGCAGCGGCCTGTCCGTGGGCACACCGGGCACACCGCGCACCTGGGAGCGGGCCCTGGAGGAGTTCGGCACCAAGTCGCTGCGCGACGTTCTCGCCGGGCCCACCGCCCTCGCCCGGGACGGCTTCACCGTCGACGAGACGTTCCGGCAGCAGACCGCCGAGAACGAGGAGCGCTTCCGGATGTTCCCCGCGACGGCGGAACTGTTCCTCCCCGGCGGGGAACTGCCCGAGGTCGGGTCCGTCTTCCGCAACCCCGACCTCGCCCGCACCTACCGGCAGCTCGGTACGCGCGGCGTGGACTCCTTCTACGACGGCCGCCTCGCCGACGAGATCGCCGCCACCGCGCAGGACCCGCAGGAGGCCGAGGGCGTTCCGGAGGTCCACGACGGCCTGCTCACCGCGGCCGACCTCGCCGCCTACGACGCCCCGCTGCGCGACGCGACGAAGGTGGAGTACCGCGGCCTGGAGGTCTACGGCATGGCGCCCCCCTCCAGCGGCGGCACCACCGTCGGCGAGGCCCTGAACATCCTCGACCAGTACCCGCTCGCCTCGATGCCCGAGGCCGACCGGCTCCACCACTACCTCGAAGCCGGGGCGCTGGCCTTCGCCGACCGCAACGCCTACGTCGGCGACCCCGCCTACACCCAGGTCCCCGTCGGGGAACTGCTCTCGGAGGGTTTCGCGTCCGAGCGGGCCTGCGAGATCGACCCCACCGCCGCGGCGCCCAAGCCCGTCCCGGCCGGGGTGCCGGACGGCGAGTACGACCCGTGCGCCGCCACCGACGGCACCACCGTGCCGGACGACGCGCAGGGGATTTCCACGACCCACCTCACCGTCGCCGACGCCGAGGGGAACATCGCCAGCTACACGCTGACCATCGAGCAGACCGGCGGCAGCGGCATCACCGTCCCCGGCCGCGGGTTCCTGCTCAACAACGAGCTCACCGACTTCACCTTCGCGCCCGCCGACCTGACGAAGCCCGAACCCAACCTGCCCGCCCCCGGCAAGCGCCCGCGCAGCAGCATGGCGCCCACGATCGTCCTGAACGACGGCGAGCCGCTCATGGCGCTCGGCTCCCCCGGCGGCAGCACCATCATCACGACCGTCCTGCAGACCCTCGTGAACCGGATCGACGCCAACATGCAGCTCGACCGGGCCATCGCCGCGCCGCGGGCCACGCCGCGCAACACGGCGACCGTGAACGCCGAGCCGGCGTTCATCGAGGCGCACGGGGCGGAGCTCACCGCCCTCGGTCACGCCTTCAGCGAGACCGCGGAGATCGGCGCCGCCACCGCGGTGGAGTTCCTGCCCACGCCCGAGGGCCGCACCCCGCTGATGCTCGCCGCGGCCGAGACCACCCGGCGCGGCGGCGGCAGCGCGGGCGTGGTGGACGACGTGTACGGGACGTCCAGCACGAAGGCCGCGCCCGACCTGGCACCGTCCCTGATCGACTGACCGGCCGTCCCCGGGGCGGGAACACCCACGCCCCGGGGACCGCGGCGGCTCAGCGAGCGGTGAGCTCCTCGAACCCCACGCCCGTCCACTCCGCCGAGCGCGCCCACAACCAGGCCGCGTCCGAGGTGTCGTACGCCGCCGCGGACGCCCGCTCCAGCACCGGGAAACCCTTCCAGCCGCCGAACCCGTCCGGGCCGAAGTACTCCCCACCGGTGGCGGCCGGATCCCCCGCCGCGCGCAGCAGCGGCCACGCCCCCTGCGCCGGCGGGTGCCCCACCGCGCGGCCCAGCGCCCGCCCCAGCGCACCGCCCACGCGGCTGTCCGCCGCCAGCGGCGTCGCCTTCCACAGGTTCGTGTCCGAGATCCCCGGGTGGGCGATCGTCGAGACCAGCGGCGCCCCCGCCGCCGCGGCGCGCCGCTGCAGCTCCAGCCCGAACAGCAGGTTCGACAGCTTCGACTGCCCGTACGCGTGCCAGCGCGAGTAGGAGCGCTCGCTGAGGTAGTTCTCGCGGTCCAGCGCGCCGAACCGGTGCGCCACGCTCGCCACGCTGACCACGCGCGCGCCGTCCCCGGCGAGCAGCAGCGGCAGCAGCAGCCCCGTCAGCGCGAAGTGCCCCAGGTGGTTCGTGCCGACCTGCAGCTCGAACCCGTCCGCGGTGCGGGCGAACGGCGGCGCCATGACCCCGGCGTTGTTCACCAGGACGTCCACGCTCGCGCGCCGGCCGGCGACGTCCGCCGCCGCGCGGCGCACGCTCGCCAGGTCCGCCACGTCCAGCGCCACCAGCTCCGCGGACGCCCGCGCACCCGAGTCCGCGACGTCTGCGCGCAACCGCTCCAGCGCCGCCTCGCCACGACCGGTGTCGCGGCAGGCCAGCAGCACGTCCGCGCCGCGGCGGGCGAACTCCGTCGCCACGTGGAACCCCAGGCCGGAGTTCGCGCCCGTCACCAGGACGGTGCGACCGTCCTGGCGCCCCAGCGCGTCCGGCGTCCAGGCCGTCACGCCGCGACCTCCCCCGGGCCCGCTCACGCGGGCTGGTACGGGGAGACGACGACCTCGACGCGCTGGAACTCCTTCAGGTCGGAGTAGCCCGTCGTCGCCATCGAGCGGCGCAGCGCACCGACGAGGTTCGTGGTGCCGTCGGCCACCCGGCCGGGGCCCTCGAGGATCTCCGCCAGCGGCGCGACCGTGCCCACGTGGACCCGCTCACCGCGCGGCAGCACCGAGTGGTGCGCCTCCGAGCCCCAGTGCCAGCCGCGACCGGGGGCCTCCGTCGCCCGCGCCAGCGCCGCGCCCAGCATCACCGCGTCCGCACCGCACGCGACCGCCTTGACGATGTCGCCGGAGGTGCCCACGCCGCCGTCGGCGATGACGTGCACGTAGCGGCCGCCGGACTCGTCCATGTAGTCGCGCCGGGCCGCCGCCACGTCCGCCACCGCGCTCGCCATCGGGGCGTGGATGCCCAGGGTGCGGCGGGTCGTGTGGGCCGCTCCCCCGCCGAAACCGACGAGCACGCCCGCGGCACCGGTGCGCATCAGGTGCAGCGACGCCGTGTACGTGGCGGCACCGCCCACCACGACCGGCACGTCCAGCTCGTAGATGAACCGCTTGAGGTTCAGCGGCTCGCTGCGCCCGGAGACGTGCTCGGCGGAGACGGTGGTGCCGCGGATGACGAACAGGTCCACGCCCGCGTCGACGACGACCTTCCAGAACTCCTGCGTGCGCTGCGGCGACAGGGCACCCGCGACCGTCACGCCCGCGGCCCGCACCTGCGCCAGCCGCGCGGTGATCAGCTCGGGCTTGATCGGCTCGGAGTAGATCTCCTGCATGCGCCGCACCGCGACCGCCGCGTCCAGCGCGGCGATCTCCGCCAGCAGCGGCTCCGGGTCCTCGTAGCGCGTCCACAGGCCCTCGAGGTCCAGCACACCGAGCCCGCCGAGCCGGCCGATGGCCACCGCGGTGGCCGGCGAGACCACCGAGTCCATCGGCGCGCTCAGCACCGGCAGCGAGAAGTGGTACGCGTCGATCTGCCAGTCCGTGGAGACGTCCTCGGGGTCGCGCGTGCGGCGGCTGGGGACGATCGCCACGTCGTCGAAGCTGTAGGCGCGACGTCCCCGCTTGCCGCGGCCGATCTCGATCTCGTACACCCCGACAGGCTACCGGCTGCCCGGCGCCCGCCCCTCCCCCGGCGGGAGGGGCGGGCGCGCCGTCAGCGACCGCGCGAGTAGTTGGGCGCCTCGACCGTCATCTGGATGTCGTGCGGGTGCGACTCCTTCAGCCCCGCCGGGGTGATCCGGACGAACTTCCCGACGCGCTGCAGCTCCGGCACGGTGCGGGCACCGGCGTAGAACATCGACTGCCGCAGGCCGCCGACCAGCTGGTGCGCCACCGCGGCCAGCGGGCCGCGGTAGGGCACCTGGCCCTCCACGCCCTCGGGCACGAAGCGGTCGTCGGAGGCGACGTCGTTCTGGAAGTAGCGGTCCTTGGAGAAGGAGCGCCCGCCCTGCCGGGTCTGCTGCGCCCCCAGCGAGCCCATGCCGCGGTAGCTCTTGAACTGCTTGCCGTTGATGAAGACCAGGTCGCCGGGGCTCTCGTCGCACCCGGCCAGCAGCGAGCCGAGCATCACCGTGTCCGCACCCGCCACCAGCGCCTTGGCGATGTCGCCGGAGTACGCCAGGCCGCCGTCGCCGATGAGCGGCACGCCCGCCGGGCGCGCGGCCTTCGCGGCCTCGTGGATGGCCGTCACCTGCGGAACGCCCACGCCCGAGACGACGCGCGTGGTGCAGATGGACCCCGGGCCCACGCCCACCTTGATGCCGTCCACGCCGGCGTCCACCAGCGCCTGCGCCGCGGCGCGGGTGGCGACGTTGCCGCCGACGACGTCGACGTGCGCGGCGGCGCTGTCGGCCTTCAGGCGGGAGATCATCTCCAGCACGGCGCGCGAGTGCCCGTGCGCCATGTCCACCACGAGCACGTCCACGCCCGCGTCGACGAGCTGCATGCCGCGCTTCCAGGCGTCCTCGAAGATGCCGATCGCCGCGGCCACCCGCAGCCGGCCCGAGTCGTCCTTCGTCGCCAGCGGGTACTGCTCGTTCTTGACGTAGTCCTTCACCGTGATCAGGCCGGTGAGGCGGTTCCGCTCGTCGACGATCGGCAGCTTCTCGATCTTGTGCTTGCGCAGCAGCTGCTCGGCGTCGTGGGCGCTGATGCCCACCGGCGCGGTCACCAGCGGCATCGGGGTCATGACCTCGCGCACCGAGCGGGTGAAGTCGGTCTCGAAGCGCAGGTCGCGGTTGGTGACGATGCCCAGCAGGACGCCGTCGGCGTCGACCACGGGCACGCCGGAGATGCGGTACCGCCCGCACAGCTCGTCCACGTCCGCCAGCGTCGCGTCCGGCGACGTCGTCACCGGGCGCGTCACCATGCCCGACTCGGAGCGCTTGACGATGTCCACCTGGTCCGCCTGCTCGTCCGCGGACAGGTTGCGGTGCAGCACGCCGAGGCCGCCCTGGCGGGCCATCGCGATCGCCATGCGGGCCTCGGTGACGGTGTCCATGGCCGAGCTCAGCAGCGGCACCCGCAGGCTCACCCGCTTGGAGACGCGGCTGGAGGTGTCCGCCTCCGAGGGGATCACGTCCGACTCACCCGGCAGCAGCAGGACGTCGTCGTACGTCAGGCCCACGAAGCCGAAGGGGTCGTGACCGGGGTGGTCGGGAGCGGGGAGGGGGGTCGGGGCACCGGCGGGGGTCTGCGCGCTCACCCCTCGATGCTACGGCTCGCTCAGCCCCGCGCCGACGTCTGCGCGGCGTCCCCCTGCGCCCCCGGGTTCGTCCCCTCCCCGGTGGGGGCCTGCGTCGGTCCCGGCTCCGGCGACGGCGCGGGGACCGGCTCCGGCGACGGCTCGGGGACCGGGGCCGGCGACGGCTCGGGGACCGGGGCCGGCGACGGCTCGGGGACCGGGGCCGGCTCGGGGACGGGGACCTGCGACGGCTCGGGCTCCGGCAGGACCCCCGCCTCGGGCGAAGGCTCCGGCGAGGGCCCGGGCGAGGACTCGGGCGCGGGCGGGGTGGTCGGGACGGCGGCGCCGGGGTCGGCGGGCGCCGTGGGGACGGTGGCGCCCGGGGCCGGCTCACCACCGGTCGGGGACGGCTCGACCGGCTCGCCCGTGGCCGTGTCCGGGGCGGACGGCTCCGCCGGGACGGACGGCCCCGCCGGCGCGGAGGGGGCGTCCGTGCCCCCGGGACCGCCGGGGGTCCCACCGCCCGCGGGCGCGCTCGGCCCGTCCGTCGGCGCCTGCCCCGGTCCCGAGGGCTGCGGGGGCGTGCCCGCCGGCTCGTCCGGCGCGCTCGGGGACGGCTCCGCGGGCGCACCGGGCGCGGTGGCCCCGCCCGTGGAGGGCGCCGGGCTGTCCGGCGCCGGGGCGCTCGGCGCCGGGGTGCCCGGCGACCCCGGAGCGGCCGGGCCGGAGGAGGGGCGCGGGGCGGGCGTGCCGGTGGGCACGGGCGTGGCGGTGCCGCCGGGCTCCTCGCCACCGGGGACCGACGGCGCCGAGGGGACCGGCGTCGCGGGACCAGGCGTCGAGGGACCCGGCGTCGCGGGCGCCGCGGGGGTCGAGGGCGTCGCACCCACCGGGGGCGCCATGGGCGCCACCCAGCGCGGGGACCCCTCCACCGCGGGGGTCGAGTCGGCGACCAGGCGGGGCAGCGTCCCCGGGCTCGCCGTCGGGGTGGGCGGTGCGGCGAGCACGGGGTCCTGCGCCGCGGCCCGCTGGCGCAGCTCCTCGAGGGTGTCGCGCACCGAGCGCACCAGCGGGGTCTCCCCCTCGGCGGCGCGCAGGCTCGTCAGGACGCGGCCGACGCGCTCCACGGCCTCCTCGTGCGCGCCGGAGGACGCGGCGTCGCGCGCCTGCTCCAGCTGCAGCTGCACGCGCTGCTCGACGGTGCCGCCCAGCACCTCCCAGACGCTGCCGGGGAACCAGGCGGGCTTGCCGGCGGCGTCCGTGCTGGCGACCCGGTCGGTGGAGGAGACCACCGGCCCGCGGCTCGTCGCGGCCGCGGCGGCCGTGCCGCCGAGCAGCGCCAGCACCGCGCACGCCGCGGCCGTGCCGCGGCCCAGGCGCTCGAGGGTGCGCCGCCGCGCCAGGAGCACCCGCGGCGGGGTCGCGTCCGCCCCCGCGGACGCGACGGGCGCGGCCGGCACCTCGACGGGCAGCGGCAGGTCCACCTGCCGCGCCCCGGCGGTCTCCGGGTCGGCGTGCAGGGCGTAGGCGTCCAGCAGGCGCGCCACGGCGTCACCCAGGTCGCCCTCGGTGGCGCGGTGCGCACCCAGGCGGTCCAGCAGGGCGTCGGTGGCCAGCAGGTCCGGCACCGTGGGCAGCTGCTCCGGGCCGCCGCGCAGGTGACCGCGGTCGCCGCGGCCGGACCCGGCGCTCACGACGTCACCCGCAGCGACTCGTCGGCCAGCGCGGCCTTGCGCAGCTTCTGCACCGCGCGGTGCTGCGCGACGCGCACCGCCCCCGCCGTCATGTCCAGGGCGCGGCCGGTCTCCTCGGCGGACATGCCCGCCCCCACCCGCAGCGTGAGGATCTCCCGCAGCTTCGGCGGCAGGGTCTCCAGCAGCCGCCCGACCGTCTCCGCGTCGAAGGCGTCCAGGGCCAGCTGCTCCGGCCCCGGCTCGGCGGCGGCGGCGTCGGGGACCTCGTCGGTGGGCACGGGAGCCCGGTAGGCGGCCCGCTGCGCGTCGGCGACCTTGTTGGCCGCGATGCGGTACACGAACGCCTCGAACGGGCGTCCGGTGTCCTTGTAGCGGGGCAGTGCCGTCAGCACGGCGATGCAGACCTCCTGTGCCGCGTCCTCGGCGGCGTGATCAGCCCCGGGCATGCGCCCGAGCCTGGCCCGGCAGTAGCGGTGGACGAGGCGGCGAACCGCTGCCAGGAGGTCGGCGACGGCGCCCTGCTCCCCCGTCAGGGCGCGCGCCGCCAGGTCCTGGAGCCCCCCGGCATCCACCCTGCTCATCGCGCGGGGAGCACCGGCCGTTACACCCGGTTCCTCAGCGTCATCACCGGTGACGTCCGCGTCACCGCCGGGACCGTGCAGCACCTCGGGGACGCCCGGGTCGGCGTCGCCGTGCAGCAGGGCCGGGGAGGTGCGCACCTCGACACCGCCGGGGGCGACACCGGTCGCGGAGGCAGCACCGGGGTGGACGCGCCGCACGGCGTCCACCCCGGCCGGTCCACCGGTCTCGTCGCCCCCCGGGCCCACGGACCTACCGTACGAGACCCCAGCGGAATCCCACAGCCACCGCCTGCGCCCGGTCCGCCGCCTCGAGCTTGCGGAACAGCCGGCGCGCGTGCGTCTTGACCGTGTCCTCGGACAGGAAGAGCTCACGCCCGATCTCGGCGTTGCTGCGGCCCCGGCTCATGCCGACGAGGACCTGCCCCTCGCGCTCGGTCAGCACCGGCGCCCGGCCGGAGAGCACCGTGCGGGGGCGGCCGGCGCCGCGGCGGCGGGAGACGTCCTGCAGCGCCTGGAGCACCGCGGTCGCCAGCTCCTCGCGGGAGACGTCCTTGACGACGTAGCCGCGGGCGCCGGAGGCCACCGCACGGGCGACGCCGTCACCGTCCTCGGCCATCGTCGCCATGAGGACGTTCGCCTCGGGGTGCCGGGCGAGCAGGCGGCGGGCGGCCTCCACCCCGCCGATCCCCGGCATGCGCACGTCCATGATGACGAGCGAGGGCCGCTCGACGGGCCAGCGCGTCAGCGCCTCCTCGCCGGAGGCGGCACCCACGACGCGCGTCACGCCCGGGACCGCGGCGACCATGCGCCGCATCGTCTCCCGGGCCAGCGGGAGGTCGTCACAGACCAGGACCGTAGCCACCACTTGCCTCTTCCCTGTACGGGTGGGACGCACCCGTCCGTGGGGCGTCGCGGCGCACGTCGGGTGCGCCACGAGGAAGGCATCGGCACGTGGTGCTCCGCACCTGAGGCGTGCGCGGGATCGGGTTCCGGCCGGCGCGTGCGGCGTGGTAACGCGCGCGTCAGGCGTGGACGGCGGCCGCGCAGCGCCGCACGGCGTCCGCGAGGGTCGCGGCGCGCTCGCAGCCCTCGACGGCCTCCGGCCACCCCGGGCCGTGGAGCACGAGCAGCGGCGCCGGCCGCACGGCCAGCAGCGCCGCCAGGGCGGCGACGTCCGCGGGACCGCGCTCGCGCTGGGCGTGCAGCAGGACGGCGGGGGGCCGGGTGCGGCGCACCGCGGCGGCCAGCACCCGCACCGGGACGCCGTCGCCCACCGAGCGCGCGCCCGCACCCGCCTCGGCCAGCGCGGCCGCGGCGGCCGGCAGCAGCGGCCCGCGGGGCGCGGGGTCGGCACCGGCGAGCAGGACGGAGCGGTCGTCGTCGCGCGTCGGCAGCCCGGCCAGGGCGCGGGCCACGGCCTCGTGCAGGGCGGCGTCGTCGGTGGCGAGCGCCGGCCCGAGGACCGCGTCCCACGCGGCGGCCGCCCCGCGGTTGCGCACCTCCTCGGCGAAGCGGTCCGCCAGGCTCTGCACCGCCCAGTCCTGCAGCTCGCCCGCCCCGCGCGGCGGTGCCGCCGGCCGGCCGGCGGCACCGCTCGGGGCGCCGGGGCCCTCGTCGTCGTCCTCGTCGTCGTCCGCGTCGTCGTCCGCGTCGCTCGCACCGGGGCTCGCGACGTCCGCACCGGTGGCCGGGGCGGGCAGCCCGGCGCGGGGGTCCGCCGCGGCGGGGCCCGCGCCGTCCTGCCCGGGGCCGGCCAGGGCGGCGGCGTCGGTGACGGCCGCCTCGATGACCGCGGCGGGGATCGTGGAGACGCTGGCCAGGGCGAAGCCGCCGTCGGCGACGGCCGTGGTGGCGGCGATGGCGGCGGCCTCGGCGGGGGCGACGCCCTCCAGGGTGAGGCGGCGCATCACCACCAGGCGGGCGAGGTCGGTGGAGGAGTAGCGCCGGTGGGCGCCGGCGGTGTGCTCGGAGGGGCCCAGCCCGTAGCGGCGGTCCCAGGTGCGCAGGGTGGCCGGGGCGACCCCGAGCCGGCGCGCCACCGCGGCGACGGTGAGGGTCATGCGCGGGGCCGGGGGCGCGGTGGAGCCCTGGGGGGACGAGGACACCCCCGGATCCTCCCGCGCGGCGGGCCCGGTCGCCACTCACCCCCGCCGGTGCGGGCACGGCGACCCGGCACCAGGCCGGCCACAGGTTGTTCAACGTTGTTCACCGCAGGTCAGGACGGGTGCAAGGGCTTTCCGGCCGGGCGTCCACAAGGTTGTTCACCGGCTGTGCACATTCCGGTCAGCCCCACGCCGCCACCCGTGAACAACGTGACCCAGGTCACTCGATTTTGCTCTGAACAACTTCCGCACAGGGCCTTGAACAACTTCTGGCGCGGTTGTAGCGTCCTACCTCGTCAGCAAGATCCGCCGCCCGGCGGTGGCCCCCGAACACCCCTCCCCAAGGAGCGCACCATGGCTGAGATCTCCCGCCTCCCCGGTCCCGTCGCCGACATCTGGGAGTGGCAGCTCATCGGCGCCTGCCGCGACGCCGACCCCGACCTCTTCTTCCACCCCGAGGGCGAGCGCGGCCCCGCCCGCCGCAACCGCGACGCCGCCGCCCAGGCCGTGTGCGCCGGCTGCCCCGTCATCGAGGAGTGCCGCAAGCACGCCCTGAAGGTCCGCGAGCCCTACGGCGTGTGGGGAGGCCTCACCGAGGACGACCGCGAGGCCATCTACGCCACCGAGCGCCGCCGCAGCCTGCGCATCGCCAGCTGACACCCGCCCGGCGGGCGGGGGCCCGCCGGCGCCCGACGGCGCACCCGCGCACGGTGGTGCGGTGCGCGGCACGCCGCAGCGAGACGGAGAGGCCCGGTCCCCTCGGGGACCGGGCCTCTCGTCGTGCGCGGGGAGGGGTCAGTGGCCGTGGCCGTGACCGTGGCCGGCAGCCGCCGGCTCCTCCTCCTTCTTGTCCACCACGAGCGTGTCGGTGGTCAGGACCATCGACGCGATCGACGCGGCGTTGACCAGGGCGGAGCGCGTGACCTTCACCGGGTCGATGACGCCCGCGGCCAGCAGGTCCACGTACTCGCCGGTGGCGGCGTTCAGGCCGTGACCGACCTCGAGGCCGCGCACCTTCTCCACCACGACGTAGCCCTCGTGACCGGCGTTCTCGGCGATCCAGCGCAGCGGCTCGGTGGCGGCGCGGTGCACCAGCTTCACGCCGGTGGCCTCGTCGCCCTCCTTGCCCAGGCCGCCCTCGAGCACCTTCACCGCGTGGGTCAGGGCGCTGCCGCCGCCGGCGACGATGCCCTCCTCGATCGCGGCGCGCGTCGCGGAGACGGCGTCCTCGATGCGGTGCTTCTTCTCCTTCAGCTCCACCTCGGTGTGCGCGCCGACCTTGATGACGACCACACCGCCGGCCAGCTTCGCGAGGCGCTCCTGGAGCTTCTCGCGGTCCCAGTCGGAGTCGGTGCGCTCGATCTCGGCCTTGATCTGCGCCACCCGGCCCTCCACCTCGTCGGACGCGCCGGCGCCCTCGACGATCGTGGTGTCGTCCTTGGTGACGACGATGCGGCGGGCGGTGCCCAGCACGTCCAGGTCGACCTGGTCGAGCTTGAGGCCGACCTCCTCGGCCACGACCTGCGCGCCGGTGAGGACGGCGATGTCGCCCAGGATCGCCTTGCGGCGGTCGCCGAAGCCCGGGGCCTTCACCGCGACGGCGTTGAAGGTGCCGCGGATCTTGTTGACGACCAGCGTGGACAGGGCCTCGCCCTCGACGTCCTCGGCGATGATCAGCAGCGGCTTGGAGGCCTGCAGGACCTTCTCCAGCAGCGGCAGCAGCTCGGTGACCGTGGAGATCTTGCCCTGGTGCACGAGGACGTACGCGTCCTCCAGCACCGCCTCCTGGCGCTCGGCGTCGGTGACGAAGTAGGGAGAGATGTAGCCCTTGTCGAACTGCATGCCCTCGGTGAAGTCCAGCTCCAGCGCGGTCGTGGAGGACTCCTCGACCGTGATGACGCCGTCCTTGCCGACCTTGTCGAACGCGTCGGCGAGCAGGTCGCCGACGGCCGGGTCCTGCGCGGAGATCGTGGCGACGTGGGCGATGTCGCCCTTGCCGTCGACGTCGCGGGCGAGCTTGAGGAGCTCGTCGCCCACGGCCTCCACGGCCGCGTCGATGCCGCGCTTGAGGGCGGACGGGGCCGCGCCGGCCGCCACGTTGCGCAGGCCCTCGTGGACCATCGCCTGCGCCAGGACGGTCGCGGTGGTGGTGCCGTCACCGGCGACGTCGTTGGTCTTGGTGGCGACCTCCTTGGCGAGCTGCGCGCCGAGGTTCTCGTACGGGTCCTCGAGCTCGACCTCGCGGGCGATGGTGACGCCGTCGTTCGTGATCGTCGGCGCACCCCACTTCTTGTCGATGACGACGTTGCGGCCGCGGGGCCCCAGGGTCACCTTGACGGCGTTGGCGAGGGCGTCCACACCGCGCTCCAGGGAGCGGCGGGCGTCCTCGTTGAACGAGAGCTGCTTGGCCATGTGCGTGTTCCTTCCAGATCTTTGGCGGCAACGGCGAACGCCCCGGGCGCCCGGTGTCGTCGGGCGCCCGGGGCGTCAGGACCTGCTGCTGCTTACTTGGCGACCTTGGCGAGGACGTCGCGCGCCGAGAGGATCAGCAGCTCGTCGCCGCCGTACTTCACCTCGGTGCCGCCGTACTTGGAGTAGATGACCTTGTCGCCGACGGAGACGTCGACGGGCACGCGGTTGCCGTTGTCGTCGACGCGACCCGGACCCACGGCCAGGACCTCGCCCTCCTGGGGCTTCTCCTTGGCGGTGTCCGGGATGACCAGACCGGAAGCGGTCGTCTGCTCCGCGTCGAGCGGCTTGACGACGATGCGGTCCTCGAGCGGAGTGATGGAGACCGACACTGAGCGGCCCTCCCCTTCTGCGTACTCGGTACGGATCTGGCGTACTGGTGGGTCGGCTGCGAGGGTGGTGCCCGCCCGTCGTCGCGGGTGCCGGGCGGCACCGTCTCGCGTGCTGGCACTCCCTTCGGGGGAGTGCCACCGACGCTGCGACAGAAGTTAGCACTCCCACTGCCCGAGTGCCAGGGACGGCCCCCGCTCGTGCGACCGGGCGGGTGGGGTGCTGGCACAGTCGGGCGGGTGGACCCCGCCGACGTCGCCGCGCTGACCTCCCCCGCCGGGCGCGCGCTGCTGGACCTGATCGCCGCCGCCGGCGCGGCCGACCCGCTCGTGCTGGGGCAGCGGCTGCGCCGCGAGGGGCACGAGCCCGCGCTGGTGGCCCTGGCCATGACGCAGGCGCGGCTGCGCGAGCGCGCCGCCGCCAAGCTCGGCCCGCGCGCGCACGGGCTGCTGCTGACCGCCGCCGGGGTGGAGCAGGCCACCCGCGCCGCCGTGGCCGCCGAGCACGCCCGCCGCTTCGCCGGCGCCGGGGTGCGCCGGGTGGCCGACCTCGGCTGCGGCATCGGCGCCGACGCCCTCGCCCTGGCCGACGCGGGGCTGGCCGTGCTCGCCGTGGACGCCGACCCCGGCACCGCCGCGGTGGCCGCGGCCAACCTCGCCGGGCGCGCGGAGGTCCGCTGCGCGGACGTCACCGCCGGCGTCGTCGACGAGCTGGGCCCCGGCGACGGCGCCTGGTTCGACCCGGCCCGGCGCACCGCCGGCGGCCGGCGCCTGTTCGACCCCGAGGCCACCTCCCCGCCGCTGTCGTTCGTGCTGGCCACCGCGGCACGAGTGGCGGCCACCGGCGCCAAGCTCGCCCCCGGCCTGCCGCACGAGCTGGTGCCCGCCGGGGCGGAGGCGCGGTGGACGTCCGTGGACGGCGACGTGGTGGAGGCGGCGCTGTGGTGCGGGCCGCTGGCCCGGCCGGGCGTGGCGCGCAGCGCCCTGGTGCTGCGCGGCGGCGAGCGCTTCGAGCTGGACGACGCCGACAACCCCGTGCCGGACGTCGGCGCCGTCGGCGCCCACCTGCACGAGCCGGACGGCGCCGTCGTCCGCGCCGGCCTGGTCGGCGCGGTCGCGCGGCTGCTCGGCGGGCGCCTGGTGGACGAGACCATCGCCTACGTCACCACCGACGCCCCGGCGAGCACCCCCTTCACGCGCTCCTACGCGGTGCTGGACGTGCTGCCCTTCGGGCTGAAGCCGCTGCGCCGGTACCTGCGCGAGCGCGACGTCGGCCCGCTGACGGTGAAGAAGCGCGGCACCGCCGTCGACCCGGACGTGCTGCGCCGGCAGCTCGCGCTGAAGGGGTCGGCGCCCGCGACGATCGTGCTGACGCGCCTGGCGGGCCGGCAGTCGGTGCTCGTGGTGGAACCGGTCGGCTGAGGCCTCAGAGCCGGGCGCGCAGCACCAGGGCGTCGACCCCGCCGGGCTGGTAGTAGCGCGCCCGGCGGGCGATCTGCTCGAACCCCTCGCTGCGGTACAGCGCCTGCGCCGGCTCGTTGTCGGCGCGCACCTCCAGCAGGACGTGGGTGGCGCCGCCCGCGCGGGCCGCCGCCAGCAGGGCGCGCAGCAGCGCCCGGCCCAGCCCCCGGCCCTGCGCGGAGCGCGCCACGCCGATCGTCTGCACGTCGGCGTCCGCGCCGGAGAGCGCGAGGCCGGCGTAGCCGACGACCCCCTCGCCCTCCAGCGCGACGAGGTAGGTGCGCCCCGGCGCCGCCAGCTCCCCCCAGAACGTCTCCACCGACCAGGCGGTGGGCCCGAACAGGTCCGCCTCCAGGCGCTGCACGTCCGCCAGGTGCCACCAGCGGGCCGGGCCGAGGACCACCCCCGGCGCGAGCGCGACCGTCACAGGAGCACGTACCCCAGCCACGCCAGCAGGAAGCCGACGACGCCGATGATCGTCTCCATCACGGTCCAGGTGCGCAGCGTCGTGGGCACGTCCATGCCGAGGAACCGGCCGACCAGCCAGAACCCGGAGTCGTTGACGTGGCTCAGGGCGGTCGCGCCGGCGGCGATGGCGATGACGACGAAGCACAGGTCCAGCGACGACAGGCCCGCGTTCTGCACGGCCGGGGCGATGAGGCCGGCCGTCGTGGTCAGCGCCACGGTGGCCGAGCCCTGCGCGACGCGCAGGCCCAGCGAGATGATGAACGCGGCCAGGATCACCGACAGGCCGGCGGCCTCGAGGGTGTCCGCCAGGGCACCGCCGATGCCGCTGGTGCGCAGCACGTAGCCGAACATGCCGCCGGCGCCGGTGATGAGGATGATCGCGCAGACCGGGCCGAGGGCGCCGTTGGCGAGGTCCTCCACGGCACCCCTGCTGAACCGGCCGCGTCCCAGGACGACCATCGCCACCAGGACGGCGATGAGCAGCGCGATCGGCGTCTGCCCGATCAGGCGCAGCGTCTGCACCCAGCCGGCGTCGCCGTCGAGGCTGCCCGCGGTGGCCAGCGTGTTCAGGCCGGTGTTGAGGAAGATCAGCACCAGCGGCAGCAGCAGGATGCCCAGCACGGTGCCGAACGAGGGCGGCGGGCCGGGCAGGCCCTCGTCCTCGCCGACGGCGGGCTCACCGGCGCGGCCGTCGCCGACCGCGCCGGCGGCGCTGCCGCTGCCGGCGCCGGTGGAGGAGTCGCGGTTGGTGCCGTGGTCGGTGCCGCCGGCGTTCACCGCGACGCGACCGGCCCACTCGGCCGGCAGCGGCACGTCGATCCGCTTGGCCGCCCACAGGCCGAACAGGTAGCTGGAGACGAACCAGGTGGGGATCGCCAGGACGAACCCGACGATGATGAGCAGGCCGATGTTGGTGCTCAGGCCCAGCAGTTCCGCCGCGGCCACCGGGCCGGGGTGCGGCGGCACGAACGCGTGCATGATCGCGAAGGCGCCGGCCGCGGGCAGCGCGTAGCGCAGCACCGAGCCGCCGAAGCGCCGGGCGACCGAGAAGATGATCGGCAGGAAGACGACGAACCCGGCGTCGAAGAAGATCGGGAAGCCGAAGACGAGCGAGGCGACGCCCAGGGCCAGCGGGGCGCGCTTCTCCCCGAACCGGGCGATGAGGGTGTCGGCGAGCACCTTCGCACCGCCGGTCACCTCCAGCAGGCGGCCGATGATGACGCCGAACCCCACGAGCAGCGCGACGCTGGCCAGCGTGCCGCCGAACCCGGTCAGCAGGGTGTCGACGACGTCGCGGACGGGGATCCCGGTCGCCACCGCGGTCAGCACGCTGACGAGGACGAGCGCGGGGAAGGCGTGCAGCTTGAACTTGATGATGAGCAGCAGGAGCACGGCCACGGCGGCGGCCGCGATGAGCAGCAGGGTGCCGGTGCCGTAGGCGGGTTCGACGACGTCGGTGGCGAGCATGTGGCCTCCGGGGACGGGTGGACGGCGGTGTCCTGCGGGCGGTGCCTGGCTCAGACGGTGCCACCGGGGACCCGGCGGCGATCAAACCCTCCCACTCCCGCCGGGCGTGTCAACCGCTGCCGATCACCGGCGCGCCGCCCGGCGGGTTCAGGCGGTGACGCGCTTGCGGGCTCCCGGCTCGACGGCGTCCGGGCGGCGCAGGTACAGCGGCTCCGCCGGCAGCAGCCCCGGCCCGCCGCGGCCGGCGAGCGCGTCGACGGCCACCTGCGCGAGGAACCCGGCGTCGACGTCCGCGAGCGGCCCGGCCGGTCCCAGCGCGTCCGGGTACAGGGCGGCGCCGCGGCCCACCACGGTCAGGCCGTCGCGCTGCACCGCCGAGGGGGCCAGCACGTCCGGGCCCGCCACCCGCACCAGCCGCTCGGGGCCGGCGCCCCCGCCGGCCTCCGGGACGACGCGGTAGCGGGCGGTGTGCACCTCGCGGCGGCGCGCGTCGGTGGCGACGAGGAACTCCCCCACCGCCGGGACGGCTCCCCGCACGAGCGCCTGCGCCGCGAGCGCGTCCAGCGAGCACACCCCGTGCAGGGCCGCCCCCCACGCCAGGGCCAGGGTGCGGGCGGTGACCAGCCCCACCCGCAGGCCGGTGAACGGGCCCGGTCCCACCCCCACCGCGACGTCGGTGACCTCACCGCGCTCGCGGCCGGCGGCGGCGAGCGCGGCGGCGATCGTGGGGACGAGGACCTCGTTGTGGTGGCGGGCGTCGCCGGCGCGGCGCGCGTCCAGCACGCGGGTGCCGTCGTGCACCGCCACGGCGACCCCGTCGGTGGCGGTGTCCAGGGCGAGCAGCAGCACGCCGCGCAGCTTAAGGCGTGGCCGGCGGGCCGCCCGACCCGCGAGGCTGCCCGCGTGGGCACCGCCGAGGGGGACGACGACGCCGAGGTGCTGCGCTGGGCCGCCGGGCACCAGGAGGTCACGGGCGAGCCGGTCCTGGTGAAGCGCAGGCCGTGGTCGCGGGTGTGGTGGCTGCCGACGCCCGCGGGGCGCGCCTGGCTGAAGGCGTGCCCACCGGCGGTGGCGCACGAGGTGGCGCTCGTGGCCGCGCTCGCCGCGCACGGGGTGCCGCACGTGCTGGGCCCGCTGGCCGCCGACCCCGGGCGCGGGTGGCTGCTGCTGCCGGACGGCGGGCCCACCCTGCGGGAGGCGGGCGGTGGGCCGGACCGCTAGCCGGCCGCCCTGGCCGGCTACGCCGAGCTGCAGCGGGCCGCCACCGCGCACGCCGGCGAACTGCTCGCCCTCGGCGTGCCCGACGCGCGCCCGCGCGCCCTGCCGGGGATCGCCGCCGAGCTGGTGCGGCGACGGGCCCCGCACCTGCGCGACCTGCTGCCGCTCGTCGCCGACGAAGCCGCGGAGCTGGACGAGCTCGGCCCCGCCCCCACCGCGCAGCACGACGACCTGCACGACGGCAACGTGCTCGCGGCCGGGCTGCGGCCGTTCGACTGGGGTGACGCCTGCGTGGGGCACCCCTTCACGAGCCTGCGCGTCGGCCTGCGTCCCGAGCGCGCCGCGGCGGACCACGCCGCCTACCTGGCGGGCTGGGCCGGCGACCCGCGGCGGCTGCGCCGCGCCGCCGACCTCGCCGCCCACCTGGGGGCGATCACCCGGGCGGTGTCGTGGGAGCGGGCCCTGGCCTCCGTGCCGGGGACGCCACCGCCCGAGTTCGCCGGCGCGGTCGTCAGCTGGCTGGAGCGCCTGCGGGACCCGGTGGGCCGGGTGTGAGGCCGTCCGCGAGCCGGCGCACGAACGCGACCGACTCGGCGAACGCGGCGGGCGCGTCGCGGTCCAGCGTCAGCACGTGGAAGCTGTCGCGGTGGACGACCTCGGTGACGTCCGCGGAGGACACCGAGGCCAGGACGCGGGCGCTGGAGCTCGGCGGCAGGACGTGGTCCACCGCGCTGCGCAGCAGCAGCACCGGCTGCCGCACCAGCGGCAGGTCGCGGCGCACGTGGCGCCACAGGGCCGCCTGCGAGCGCAGCGCCCGCAGCGGGGTGCGCTCGTACGCCAGCTCCACCACGCCGGGGGCGGCGATGTCGCCGGCGATGGCGGGGCGGGTGGCGCGCACACGGCCGAGGACCTCCACCGCCAGCTCCAGCGGCCGGGTCAGCCCCGTCGCGGGGTTGGCCAGCACCAGGCCGTCGACCAGCTCCGGGTGCAGCTGCGCCGCCCGCAGGGCCAGGGCTCCGCCCAGGGAGATGCCCGCGACCACGACGACGTCGTGGTGCTCGCGCAGCCGGCGCAGCGCCGCCACCACCTCCGCCAGCCACTGCGGCCAGGTGGAGGCGTTGCACGCCGCCACGGTGCGCCCGTGACCGGGCAGCAGCGGCACGTCCACGCTGCACCCGGCGTCGGCGAACGCCCGCGCCCAGCCGTGCACGCTCTGCGGGGTGCTGGTGAAGCCGTGCACGACGACCACCCCGGCGCGCGCCCCCGGCACCCGCTCGCTCCACGGCCGGGCCCGCTCGTCGCGCTCGAGCAGGTCCCGCTCCGGTACGCCCCTCACGCCCCGCCCAGCGCGGCGGCCAGGTCCACGCCCGCCCACCGCTCGCCGTGCGCGAGCACGCGCGCGGTGCGCGGCTCCACCGGCACCTCCCCGGACTCCCCCACCGGTGCGGCGCCGTGCGGGCGCTCCAGGTGCACCTCCAGGCGCTGCCCGGCGAGGTCCTCCACCAGCCCCGCGCCCCACTCCACGACGGTGACGGCCTCCTCGGCGTCGGCGTCCAGGTCCAGGTCGTCGACCTCCGCCAGGGAACCGACCCGGTAGGCGTCCACGTGCACCAGCGGTGGGCCGCCGCGCAGGGAGGGGTGCACCCGGGCGATCACGAACGTCGGGGAGGTGACCGGACCACGCACCCCCAGCCCGTCGGCGAGCCCGCGGGTCATCGTCGTCTTGCCCGCGCCCACGTCACCGGAGAGGACCACGAGGTCCCCGGCGCGCAGCAGCGCGCCCAGGCGCCGGCCGAACTCCCCGGTGGCCTCGGCGGTGGCCAGCTGCAGCTCCAGCGCGCTCACCGCCGGCCCCGCCGGGTGCGGGAGCGGGCGGCCACCGGCAGGACCACCTCGTCGCCGACGGGGGCGGCGGCACCGGCGGCGCGCGCCAGCAGCCGCTCCAGGCGGGCGGTGACCACCGCGGGGTGCTCCAGCATCACCAGGTGCCCGGCCTGGCGCACCAGCACGTGCTCGGCGCCGGGCACCGCGTCGGCGATGGTGCGCCCGTGGGCGGCGGGCGTCATGAGGTCGCGCTCGGCGGCGATCACCTGCACCGCCCGCCCGGCCAGCGCGGTCAGCGCCTCGCTCTCGTCGAGGGTGCCGAACGCCGGCAGCAGGTCCGCGATGGTCTCCACGGGGGTGGCGGCCATCATGCGGGCGGCGAGCCGCTCCACCTCCGGGGACACCGGCGAGGCGAACGACCAGTGCGACACCAGCCGCTGCTCCACCTCCGCGGCCCGCCGGCGGCTGCGCTCGAGCACGTCGGCGCGCTCGGCGGTGCGCTGCAGCGCCTGCTCGGCCCAGCGCACCAGGTGCCGGCCCAGCAGCGGCAGCCCGTGGTCGAACGCGGCCAGCCCGCCGGAGCTGGTGGCGACCAGGCCGACGCCGCGCACGCGCTCCAGCAGGTCGGGCCGGCGCACCGCCAGCTCCATGATCGTCATGCCGCCCAGGGAGTGCCCCACGAGCACCAGCGGACCGGTGGGGGCCACCGCGTCCAGCACCTGCCCGAGGTCGTCCGCCAGCCGCGCCACCCCCACGGGCCCGCCGGGGCCGCGGGTGGAGCGGCCGTGCCCGCGGTGCTCGGGCAGCACGAGGCGGTACCGGTCGCGCAGCGCCACGCGCTGGAAGTGCCAGGAGTCGGCGCACAGCCCGTAGCCGTGCAGCAGGACGACGGTGGGCGCACCGGCCGGGGCGGCACCGCAGGGGTCGACCTCGACGTGCAGGCGCGCGCCGTCGTCGGTGTCCACCTCGACCGGTTCCCCGTGCAGGGGTTGCAGCTCCTCCCGGGCGGCGCCGGGGCGCCGCCGCAGCCGGGGGGCGACGGCCGCCCTCACGCCGCGGCCCCCGTCCAGCGGCGCGGCACGCGCGGCCCGATGCGGGTGACGACCTCGTAGGCGATCGTGCCGGCGGCCTCCGCCCAGTCCTGCGCGGTCGGCTCCTCCGGCCGCCCCGCCGCCTGCCCGGCGCCGAAGAGCACCACCGGCGCCCCCGGCGCCGGTTCGTCACCACCGAGGTCGACGACCACCTGGTCCATGCACACCCGCCCCAGCACCGGCCGGCGGCGCCCGCCGACGAGCACCGCGGCCGCCGGGCCGGGGACCGTGGAGGCGTGCCGCGGCAGCCCGTCGCCGTACCCGACGGGCACCAGGCCCAGGGTGGTCGCGCGGGGCACGACGTGGGTGAGGCCGTAGGAGACGCCCACCCCGGCGGGCACGGGGCGCACGTGCGCCAGCCGCGCCGTCAGCGTCATCGCCGGCACCAGGCCCAGCCGCGCGGCGGGCGCCGCGGCCGGCGCCGGGCTGAGCCCGTACAGGGCGATGCCGCAGCGGGCCAGGTCCAGGCGCGCGCGCGGCACGAGCAGCGCGGCCGGGGAGTTCGCGTGGTGCAGCAGGCCGGGGTCGACGCCGCGGGCTCGGGCGGTGGCGACGGCGGCGGCGAAGACGTCGAGCTGCGCGTCCACGGAGGGGTCGCCGGGCGCGTCGGCGGAGGCGAAGTGCGCCCACGTGCCGCGCACCCGCACCGACCCCTCGGCGACGTGGCCGGCGACGGCGTCCAGCAGGTCCGCCCACCGCTGCGGGGAGGCGCCGCCGCGGGACATGCCGGTGTCCAGCTCCAGGTGGATCGACGCGGTGCGCCCGGTGGCGCGGGCCGCGGCCACCACCTCCGCCAGCGCCCAGGGGGCGGCCACCGACAGGTCCACGTCGGCGGCGACGGCGGCGGCCAGGTCCAGCCCGGGCGTGAGCAGCCACGCCAGCACCGGCGCGGTGATGCCCGCCCGGCGCAGCGCGAGCGCCTCGTGCACGTGCGCCACGCCCAGCCAGCTCGCCCCGCCGGCCAGGGCGGCGCGGGCGGCGGGCACGGCGCCGTGCCCGTACCCGTCGGCCTTCACCACGGCCATGAGCTGCGCGGTGCCGAGCCGCTCGCGCAGGACGGCGGCGTTGCCGGCGATCGCGTCGAGGTCGACGACGGCCTCCGCCGGCAGCCCCGGCGACGGCTCGGGCGGGGTGCGGCGAGCGGGTGCGGCGGCCGGGTCCACGGCCTCGTCCACGGGTGAGCCCACGCTCCGACGGTACCCGCCGCCCCCGACCTCCCCTCCCCCACCACGGCGGCGGGACCTCGCCCGACGGCCACCCCGGACCCGGCCCGCGCACCCCTCACCAGCCGGGCAGCGACGTCAGCGCCGCCGGCACCGCCTCGGCGACGTCCAGGGCGCTCATCGGGCCTCCGGCGCTGGCCAGGGTGGCGGCCCAGCCGTGCAGGACGGCGGCGTCGGCGGCGACCTCGGCGGCGAGCGCCGGGTCCTGCGCGAGCTCGGCGGCGTGCGAGGCGAGCGCGGCGCCCAGGACGCCGGCGAGCACGTCGCCCGCCCCGGCGGTGGCCAGCCAGGCGGGGGCGGCCGCGGCGGTCAGCACGCTGCCGTCGGGACCGGCGACGGTGGTGACGGAGCCCTTCAGCAGGACGGTGGCGCCGGTGGCGGCCGCGGCGCGGCGGGCGTGCGGCAGCGGGTCGGCCTCCACGGCGGCGCGGGGCACGTCCTCGCCGAGGGCGCCGAGGAGGCGGGAGAGCTCACCGGCGTGGGGGGTGAGCACGTGCTGGGGACCGAGGTCGCGGGGCGCCCCGGCCAGCGCACCGGCGTCCACGACGGCCGGCTCGCCGGAGGCGAGCGCCTCGCGCACCCGCTGCTGCTGCTCGTCGTCGTCCGGGGACACGCCGGGCCCCAGCACCCACGCCTGCACCCGGCCGGGGCCGACGACGGCCTCGGGGCGGTGGTGGCGCACCAGCTCGGCGGGGTGCTCGGGGCCGAGGTAGCGCACCATGCCGGCGCCGGCGCGCACGGCGGCGTCCACGGCCAGCAGGGCGGCGCCGGTGTAGTCGGGGCCGCCGGCGACGACGCCGACGACACCGCGGGAGTACTTGTCGTCGCCGGGGCCGGGGCGGCGCCAGCGGGCGGCGACGTCGGCGGGCTCGACGCGGCGCACCGCGGGGGCGGACAGTTCCTCGCGCACGCCGATGTCGGCGACGACGACGCGCCCGCAGCGGGCGGCGGCGGGCGCCAGCAGGTGGGCGGGCTTGGCGGTGCCGAAGGTGACGGTGACGTCGGCGCGCAGCACGGCGCCCTCGACGGCGCCGCGGTCGGCGTCCAGGCCGCTGGGCAGGTCGACGGCGACGACGACGGGGCCGTCCTCGCCGGCGCCGGCCAGCGCCGCGGGCAGCTCCCTCAGGGGCTCGCGCAGGCCGCCGCGCCCGCCGATGCCGGCGACACCGTCGAGGAGGAGGTCGGCGGCGCGGCAGGCGGCGGGGCCGTCGCCGTCGAAGGGGCGCACGCGCGCGCCGGCGGCCACGGCGGCGGCCAGGCCCTCGGGGTGGGCGGTGCCGGCGGTGGTGAGGACGAGGACACCGGCGCCGCGGCCGGCGAGGCGGGCGGCGGCGAACAGGGCGTCGCCGCCGTTGTCGCCGGCGCCCGCGAGGACGACCACGCGGCGGCCGGTGACGCGGCCGGTGGCGGCGCGCAGCACGGCGGCGCACTCGGCGTCGAGGGCGGTGGCGGCGCGCTGCATGAGGGTGCCCTCGGGGACGGTGGCCATCACGGCGCGTTCGGCGGCGCGGACGTCGGCGGTGGCGTGCGCTTCGATCACCCGCCGACCCTGGCACCGCGGGGACCGGAGCGCTCGCCGAGGCCCACCGGCCGGCTCAGCGGGGCCCCGGGACGTGCCGGGGCGCACGCGGGCGTCAGGCGCCCGGGGCGGACCCCTCGGCCACGACCATCGCCGTGGCGATGCCGGCGTCGTGGGACAGGGAGAGGTGGAAGCGCTCCACACCCGCCTCGCGGGCGATGCGCTCGGCGCTGCCGCGCACCACGACCTCGGGGCGGTGCCCGTCCTCGCGCTCGACGACCACGTCGCGCCACACCAGGCCCACGGGGGCGCCGAGCGACTTGGCGACGGCCTCCTTGGCGGCGAAGCGCGCGGCGAGGGACTCGGCGGGCAGGCCGCGCTCGCCGTCGCCGAACAGCCGGTCCAGCAGTCGCGGCGTGCGCTGGAGCTGCCGCACGAACCGCGCGACGTCGACCACGTCGATGCCCACTCCGACGATCATCCTCAAGCCCCCTCCGCGAGGCGGCCACGGTCCCACGCGGGGTCCGGACCGCCCGCGGCGGGGTCCGGCTCACTCCACGGTGACGGACTTGGCGAGGTTGCGGGGCTGGTCGACGTCCAGGCCCTTGGCGGTGGCGAGCTCGCACGCGAACACCTGCAGCGGCACCACGGCCAGCAGCGGGGACAGCAGCGTGGAGGTGCGCGGGACGCGGATGACGACGTCGGCGTAGGGCTCCACGTCGGTGTCGCCCTCCTCGGCGATGACGAGGGTGCGGGCACCGCGGGCGCGCACCTCCTGGATGTTGGAGACGACCTTGGCGTGCAGCGAGTCGCGCCCGCGGGGGCTGGGCACGACGACGAACACCGGCTGGCCGGGTTCGACGAGGGCGATGGGGCCGTGCTTGAGCTCGCCGGCGGCGAAGCCCTCGGCGTGGATGTACGCCAGCTCCTTCAGCTTCAGGGCGCCCTCCATCGCGACCGGGTAGCCGACGTGCCGGCCCAGGAACAGCACCGAGCGGGTGTCCGCCATGGACCGGGCGATCTCGCGCACCTGCTCCAGGCCGTCGAGCACCTGGCGGACCTGCCCGGGCACCTCGTGCAGCTGGGCGAGGACCTCGGCGACCTCGTCGGCGAACTTGTTGCCGCGCAGCTGCGCCAGGTACAGGCCCAGCAGGTAGCAGGCGGTGATCTGCGCGAGGAACGCCTTGGTGGAGGCCACCGCGATCTCCGGGCCGGCGTGCGTGTACAGCGCCGCGTCGGACTCGCGCGGGATGGTGGAGCCGTTGGTGTTGCAGATGGCGAGCACCTTGGCGCCCTGCTCGCGGGCGTGCCGCACCGCCATGATCGTGTCCATGGTCTCGCCGGACTGCGAGATCGCCACGACGAGGGTGCGCTCGGAGACGACGGGGTCGCGGTAGCGGAACTCGTGCGCCAGCTCCACCTCCACCGGGATGCGGCACCAGTGCTCGATCGCGTACTTGGCGACCTGCCCGGCGTAGGCGGCGGTGCCGCAGGCGATGACGACGATCTTGTCGATGCTGCGCAGCTCCGCCTCGGAGATCTTCATCTCGTCCAGCTGCAGGCGGCCGGCGGCGTCGGTGCGCCCCAGCAGGGTGTCCGCGATGGCCTGCGGCTGGTCGTGGATCTCCTTGGCCATGAAGCTGGGGAAGCCGCCCTTCTCCGCGGCGGAGGCGTCCCAGTCGACGTGGAAGCGGCGGCCCTGCGCGGGCGTGCCGTCGAAGCCGACGACGCGCACCTCGTCGGGGGTGATGGTGACGACCTGGTCCTGACCCAGCTCCAGCGCCTCGCGGGTGTGCGCGATGAACGCCGCCACGTCCGAGCCGAGGTAGTTCGCGCCCTCGCCGAGGCCGACGACCAGCGGGGAGTTGCGGCGAGCGCCCACGATGGTGCCGGGGGCGTCGGCGTGCACGGCCAGCAGGGTGAAGGCGCCCTCGAGGCGCGCGCACACCGCGCGCATCGCCTCGGTCAGGTCCGGGGTGAGGCGGTGCTGGGCGCCCAGCAGGTGGGCGACGACCTCGGTGTCGGTCTCGCTGGTGAACTCCACGCCCGCCTCGGTCAGCTCCGCGCGCAGCGCCGCGAAGTTCTCGACGATGCCGTTGTGGATGACCGCGACCCGGCCGGTGCCGTCCACGTGCGGGTGGGCGTTGGCGTCGGTGGGGCCGCCGTGGGTGGCCCACCGGGTGTGACCGATCGCGGTCTCCGCCGCCGGCAGCGGGTCGGCGTCGAGCAGCTCGACGAGGTTGGCGAGCTTGCCTGCGCGCTTGCGCACGGACACGCCGCCCTCGGTGACGACGGCGATGCCCGCCGAGTCGTACCCGCGGTACTCCAGCCGCCGCAGGCCCTCCAGGACGACGGCCGCGCCGCCCTCCGCTGCCGCGCCCGGTGCCCCGGGTCGCCCGACGTAGCCCACGATGCCGCACATGGTCAGCAAGCGTACGGTCCGGTGCCGGTCCGGGCGGGGAGCACGGTGTGCGGGTGCTGTGCGCGACACCCGGACGGGCGCGCCCGCGCGACCCGCGGGTGACGCACCGTGCGCGCACCGGGGTGCGCGGGCGGCGGGCGGGGCGCCGGCAGCGGGTACCGTGCCGCCGGTGAGCACGGCCGGACACCTGCCCGGGACGTCGCCGTCGCCGGTCAGGCGGCCGGTCGCGCCCGACGCCCCCCGCGACGAGACCCGCGAGGCGTCCCGCGACACCTCCCCGTACGTGGTGCTGGACCGCGCCCAGTGGAGCCGGCTGCGCGCCGCGACCCCGCTGACCCTGACCGCGCAGGACGTCGCGCGGCTGCGCGGCCTGGGCGACCGCGTCGACCTGCGCGAGGTGGAGGAGGTGTACCTGCCGCTGTCGCGACTGCTGACGCTGTACGAGCGCGCCGCCGGCAGCCTGCACGCGGCGACGTCCACGTTCCTGGGCGAGCGGGCGCGGCGCACCCCGTTCGTCATCGGCGTCGCCGGTTCCGTGGCGGTCGGCAAGTCCACCACCGCGCGCGTGCTGCGCGAACTGCTCTCGCACTGGCCGGAGACTCCGCGCGTGGAACTGGTGACCACCGACGGGTTCCTGCTGCCGAACGCCGAGCTGGAGCGGCGCGGGCTGCTGGGCCGCAAGGGGTTCCCGGAGTCCTACGACCGCCGGGCGCTGCTGCGGTTCGTCTCCGCGGTGAAGTCGGGCGCCGCGGAGGTGCGCGCGCCGGTGTACTCGCACCTGACGTACGACATCGTGCCCGGCGAGGAGGCCGTGGTGCGCCGGCCCGACGTGCTCATCGTGGAGGGCCTGAACGTGCTGCAGCCGGCGCGGGTGCGCGCCGACGGCACGCAGGGCGTGGCCGTCAGCGACTACTTCGACTTCTCGCTCTACGTCGACGCCCGCACCGACGACGTGCGCTCCTGGTACGTCTCGCGGTTCCTGGAGCTGCGGCGCACCGCGTTCAACCAGCCGCAGTCGTACTTCCGCCGCTACGCGGACCTCAGCGACGAGGAGGCCGTGGCGCGGGCGCAGCGCATCTGGGCGGACATCAACGAGCGCAACCTCGTGGAGAACGTGCGCCCCACCCGCGGGCGGGCGACGTGCGTGCTGCGCAAGGGCCCGGACCACGCGGTGCAGCAGGTGCGGTTGCGCAAGCTCTGAACCGGCCGCTCAGCGGGCGCTCGCGGCACCCGCGGCCTCGACGGCGTCCAGGGCGGCCTGCACGGCCGGCAGCGGCGCCTCCAGCTCCTCGACGACCTCGTCCGCCCGGAAACCCATCGCCTCGTTGACCGCGACCATCGGCGCGTTGGCGACGGCGTTCCACGTCGTGACCCGCTCGGCGCCCGGCACGTCGCGCAGCGCCGCCCGCAGGCAGGCCACCTTCAGCAGCAGCCCGAGGCGGTGGCCGCGGTGCTCGCGCACCACGAGGGTGTCGTGCTGCAGCAGCCGCTGCGGCTCGTGCCGGGAGTTCACCAGCACCGTGTACCCGACGGGCTCGCCGCCCGGGGACAGGGCCAGCGCCGTCCACCACCGCCTGCCCTGCGCGCTGCGCAGCGCCTCCCCCTCGCGCACCCGGGCGGCGTCCCACACCTCCGGGGTGGTGCTCAGCTCCCCCAGCGGGGCGTCGGTGCTCATCCGCGACGCCAGGTGCGCGAGCGCGTCGACGTGCTCCTGCGGCGCGGGGCCGGCCCAGGTCCGCACCGCGTACCCGGCGGCGTGCGGGGCGGCGGTGCGCTCCAGCTCCTCCAGCAGCCCCTCGGGCGGCGGCAGCAGCAGCTGGCGGCGGGCGACGGCCTGGGCGAGCGTGAACCCCCACGCGGCCGCGGCGGCCGAGCCGGGCCAGTCGCCGGCGGCCACGTCCAGCGGCCGCTCGGTCGTGCAGCGCACGCGGGTGCGCCCGGCCGCCGCGGCCACGTCCAGGCAGGCGCGCAGCAGGGCGCTGCCCACCCCGCGGCGGCGGTGGGCGGGGACGACCGCGACGTCGACGAGCGCCAGGTGCGCGTTGTCGTGCACGGGCAGCCACACCTCGGCGGCGCCGAGCGCCGTCCCGGCGCCGTCGCGCGCCAGCAGCAGGTGGATCCGGTCGTCGACGGTGCCGTGCTCGAGCTCGGCGCGCCGCTCCCCCGGTTGCCACAGCGCCGGGTCCGCGCGGCCGTGGGACTCCCCGGCGGCCTGCGCGGCGTACCAGTCGTCGAAGTGCTCGGCCGCCCAGGCGGCGCGGGCGGGGTCGTCGGTGCTGGTCGCCACGATGCGCACGGCACCAGTGAGCCAGGGCACCCGCGGTGCGGGCGAGGAGTTTTCCGGGCGGGACGCCGGGGCGTCAGAGCGCCAGGCGCTCGCGCACCACGCCCGCCAGGCGGTCGGCGACCTCCTGGGCGTGCTCGGTGCGCGCGGCCTCGACCATGACGCGCACGAGCGGCTCGGTGCCGCTGGGGCGCAGCAGCACGCGGCCGGTCCCGCCCAGCTCGGCCTCGGCCGCTGCGACGGCCTCGCGCAACCGCTCGTCCTGCCCGGCGCGGGACTTGTCCACGCCGCGCACGTTGACGAGGACCTGCGGCAGGCGCTGCACGACGCCCGCGAGGTCGGCGAGCGAGCGGCCGGTGCCCGCCACCCGCGCCAGCAGGTGCAGGGCCGTCAGCACGCCGTCGCCGGTGGTGGCGTGCGCCGGCAGGACGACGTGGCCGCTCTGCTCACCGCCGATGCTCCAGCCCCCCGCACCCAGCGCCTCGAGCACGTAGCGGTCCCCGACGCCGGTCTCCACCAGCCGCACGCCCTCGCGCTGCATGGCCAGCCGCAGGCCGAGGTTGCTCATCACGGTCGCCACGAGGGTGGACTCGTGCAGCTCACCGCGCTCGCGCATCGCCAGCGCCAGGACGGCGAGGATCTGGTCGCCGTCCACGACCTGACCGGTCGCGTCCACGGCCAGGCAGCGGTCGGCGTCGCCGTCGTGGGCGATGCCGACGTCGGCGCCGTGGGCGAGGACGGCCTCGGTGAGGGGGCCCAGGTGGGTGGAGCCGCAGCCGTCGTTGATGTTCAGCCCGTCGGGGTGCGCGAACAGGGTGGTCACGCGCGCCCCGGCCTCGGCGAGCACGCGCGGGGCGATGGCGCTGGCCGCCCCGTTGGCGCAGTCCACGACGACGTGCAGGCCGTCCAGCCGGTTCGGCAGGGTGGACAGCAGGTGCGCGGCGTAGGTGTCGGCGGCGTCCTGCTCGACGTCCGGGCCGGAGTGCACCCGCCCCACGGCCGCACCGGTGGGGCGGCGGCCGCCGCCGGCGCGGAACTCCCGCTCGACGGCGTCCTCGACCTCGTCGGGCAGCTTCGTGCCGCCGCGGGCGAAGATCTTCAGCCCGTTGTCCGGCATGGGGTTGTGCGAGGCGGACAGCATCACGCCGAAGTCGGCGCCGGTGACGTCGACGAGGTGGGCCAGCGCGGGGGTGGGCACCACGCCCACGTCCAGCACGTCCACGCCGGCGCTGGCGAGCCCCGCCACGACCGCCGCGGACAGGAACTGCCCGGACACGCGCGGGTCCCTGCCCACGAGGGCGCGCGGGTGCGCGGCCCCGCCCGGTGCGGCGAGCACCGTCGCCGCCGCCACGGACAGGCCCAGGGCCGTCTCCGCGGTCAGGTCGACGTTCGCCAGGCCCCGAACCCCGTCGGTGCCGAAGAGCCGTCCCACTGCGTCCGTCCCCCACTCGGTCCAATGCGTCCTGACACCACGACGGCCCCGGGGTTCTCCCCCGGGGCCGTCGCGGTGTGAGCTGTGCGTGCCCGCGGGTGCGGGCGCGGATCAGCGCTTGCTGAACTGCGGCGCCTTGCGGGCCTTCTTCAGACCGGCCTTCTTGCGCTCGATGGCGCGCGGGTCGCGGGTCAGGAACCCGGCCTTCTTCAGCGCCGGGCGGTTCGCCTCGAGGTCGATCGCGTTGAGCGCGCGGGCCACGCCCAGGCGCAGCGCACCGGCCTGGCCGGAGGAGCCGCCGCCGTGGATGCGGGCGATGACGTCGAAGGAGCCCTCGAGCGCGGTGACCCGGAACGGCTCGTTGACGAGCTGCTGGTGCACCTTGTTCGGGAAGTAGCTCTCCAGCTCACGGCCGTTGATCGACCACTTGCCCGAGCCGGGGACGATGCGCACGCGGGCGATGGCCTCCTTGCGGCGGCCGGTGGCCCCGCCGGGGGCGATCACGCTGTTGCCGCCGGTCTGCGGCTGCGCGGACTCGCTGGTGTAGGTGCCGGTGAACTCGTCGGACTCGGTGATGTCTTCGACGGTCTCGGTGGTGTACTCGGCCACGGTTCTCCTCAGTCAGTTCGCAGTGGGGGCGGCGCTCACTGCGCGACCTGGGTCAGCTCGAAGGGCTGCGGCTGCTGCGCCGCGTGCGGGTGCTCCGGGCCGGCGTAGACCTTGAGCTTGGACAGCATCTGCCGTCCCAGCGAGTTCTTCGGCAGCATCCCGCGGACGGCCTTCTCCACGGCCTTCTCGGGGCTCTGCTCCAGCAGGTCCACGTAGCTCGTGGCCTTCAGGCCGCCCGGGTACCCGGAGTGGCGGTAGGCGATCTTCTGCTCGCGCTTGGACCCCGTCAGGGCCACCTTGGCGGCGTTGACGATGACGACGTAGTCGCCGCCGTCCACGTGCGGCGCGAAGGTCGGCTTGTGCTTGCCGCGGAGCAGGGTGGCCGTCTGCGACGCGAGGCGACCCAGGACGACGTCCTCCGCGTCGATGACGAGCCAACGGCGGTCGATGTCGCCGGGCTTCGGGGTGAACGTGCGCACGGGGCTTGCCCATCTCCTCGAGACGATTGCGGAACGGGCCCGCGCTCGGGGCCTTCTGCTCCGGGGTTTCCGGGCGGACAGGCACTGCGTGGGCACAACGACCAATGACGTTACCCGCCCCGGTGCCGAAGGGTCAAAACGGCTGCGCGCCGCACCGGGGTGGATCAGCGGGCCCGCGCCACCCGCGCCACGTCCCACACCGGCTCGGCGCTCTCGACGACCCGCCCGTCGGCGCCGAAGACGAGGAAGCGGTCGAAGCCGCGGGCGAACCAGCGGTCGTGGGTGACCGCCACCACGGTGCCCTCGAAGGAGGCGAGCGCCTGCTCCAGCGCCTCGGCCGAGTGCAGGTCGAGGTTGTCGGTGGGCTCGTCCAGCAGCAGCAGCGTGGCGCCGGACAGCTCCAGCAGCAGGATCTGCAGCCGGGCCTGCTGGCCGCCGGAGAGGTGCTCGAAGCGCTGCTCGGCGGCCTGCGCCAGCCCGTAGCGGTCCAGCGCCCGCGCGGCCGCCTCCCGGTCCAGGCCGGAGCGGTGGGCGGTACCGCGGTGCAGCACGTCCAGCAGGGTGCGGCCCACCAGCGCCGGCTGCTCGTGCGTCTGCGCGAACCAGCCCGGCCGCACCCGCGCCCCCAGCCGCACCGCGCCCGCGTGCGGCACGGCGGCCACGGGGTGCTCGTCGACGGGGGCGTGCTCGGGGTCGGGGTCGGAGCCCCCGGCCGCCAGCAGCCGCAGGAAGTGCGACTTCCCCGAGCCGTTGGAGCCGAGGACCGCCACCCGGTCGCCCAGGTGCAGCTCCGCGTCGAAGGGCCGCATCAGGCCGGTCAGCTCCAGCCCCTCGCACACCACGGCCCGCTTGCCGGTGCGGCCGCCGCGCAGGCGCATCCGCACGTCCTGCACCGCCGGTGGCGCCTGCGGCGGCCCGGCCTCCTCGAACCTCGCCAGCCGCGTCTGCGCCGCGGCGTAGCGGGAGGCGACGCCGTCGTTGAACTTCGCCTTCTCGCGCAGCGAGAGCACCAGGGCGCGCAGCTTCACGCGCTCCTCGTCCCAGCGCCGGCGCAGCTCCTCCAGCCGCTCCCCGCGCGCGGTGCGCGCCTCGCCGTAGGTGGCGAAGGAGCCGCCGTGCACCCACGACACGGCGCCCAGCGGGCCGGGCTCGAGCGTGACGATGCGGTCGGCGGCGGCGGACAGCAGCTCGCGGTCGTGGCTGACCAGCAGCACCGACTTGGCCGTGGCCCGCAGCTGCTCCTCCAGCCAGCGCTTGCCCGGCACGTCGAGGTAGTTGTCCGGCTCGTCCAGCAGCAGGACCTCGTCGGGCCCGCGCAGCAGCGCCTCCAGCACCAGCCGCTTCTGCTCCCCGCCCGAGAGGGTGCGCACCAGGCGGTGCCGGCAGGCCTCGAAACCCACCCCCAGCGCGGCGGTGGTGCACTCGTCCCAGCCCACCTCGGCGTCGTAGCCGCCCGCGTCGCCGTAGTCGGCCAGGGCCTGCGCGTAGCGCATCTGCTCGCGCTCGGCGTCCGTCTCCAGCATCGCCGCCTCGGCGGCGTCCACGGTCGCGGCGGCCTCGCGCAGCGGCGCCGGGGCGACGGAGGCCAGCAGCTCGCCGACGGTGGTGGCGTCGCGCACCGAGCCGACGAACTGCCGCATGACCCCCAGGCCGCCGCTGCGGGCGATCGCCCCGGACTGGACGGGCTCGTCGCCGGCGACCAGCCGCAGCAGCGTCGTCTTGCCGGTGCCGTTGGGACCCACCAGCGCGGTGGTGGTGCCGTCGGCGACGCGGAACGTCACCTCGTGCAGCAGGGGGCGGCCGTCGGGCAGCTCGTGGCTGACGGCCTGGACGTCGACGTGACCCACGGGCGGTCAGTCTGCCCGGCCGCGCCGGGCCGGCGCCGCCGGTTTCCCCGCCGCCGCTTCCTCCGCTGCCGGTACCCCCGCCACCGGTCCCCCGGTCACGCGTTCCCCGGCCACCCGTCCCCGCACGGCGGCGGGGCCCGCGCTCACGCGCGGGCCGTGTGCACGGTGCGCAGCGCGCAGCTGGTGGTGTCGGCGTCGGCCCACTCCCCCGCCACGTCGAGCACCGCGACGCCGCAGGTGCGCAGCTGCTGCACCTCGCCGGTCAGCGCCTCCAGCAGGTCGGACAGGCCCGGGTTGTGGCCGACCAGGACGACGACCGACTCCGGGCGGTCGGTGTCCAGCCCGCGCACCAGGCGCAGCAGGTCCCCCGCGGAAGCCTCGTAGACCCGCTCCTCGTCCACGATCGACGGCTCGACGCCCCAGGCGTCCAGCAGGCGGGCCGTGGTCTCCTCCGTGCGCCGCGACGGCGAGGTGACCAGCAGGTCGGGGGCGGCGACGTGCTCGGACAGCCAGCGACCGGCGGCGGCCGCGTCCGCGCGGCCCCGCTCGGTGAGGGGGCGGGCGATGTCCTGCAGGCCGAGGGGAGTGTCCGCCTTGGCGTGGCGGACGAGGACGAGCGTGGGCACGGAGCAAGCCTGCCCCACCGCCCCCGGCGCCCGGCAGGCGCCCCCGCGCACCGCCGGCACGCCCGCACCGCGGCGGGCGGAGCGGGTCAGCGCGGGCGCAGGGGGTCCTCGGCGGCCGGCGGGGCGGGCAGCGAACGCACGGCGCGCGCCTCGCGGGCGCGCGCGGCCAGCTCCGCCTCGGGCGGGTAGGAGACCTCCTCCAGGCACAGCCCGTGCGGGGCGACGACGGCGACGGCCGGGTCGCGCACCCCGCGCAGCAGCACCTGCGCCGGCCAGTCGGGCCCGCGGCGGCCGTCGCCCACGGCGAGGACGGCGCCGACGAGGGCGCGCACCATCGAGTGGCAGAAGGCGTCGGCGCGCACGTCGGCCACCAGCAGCCCCGCGTACGGCCCCTCCCGCTCGCGCCGCCACGAGTGCGCCAGCAGCGTGCGCACGGTCGTGGCGCCCTCGCGGGGCCGGCAGTAGGCGGCGAAGTCGTGCAGGCCGACCATCGCGCGGGCGGCGGCGTCCATCGCGTCCGCGTCGAGCGGTCGCCGGTGGTGCAGGACGTGGGAGCGCAGCAGCGGAGGTGCACCGGCGGGGTCGTCGCTCACGCGGTAGGCGTAGCGGCGCCGCAGGGCGGAGAAGCGCGCGTCGAAGCCGTCCGGGGCGACGGCGGCGCGGTGCACCCGCACGTCGGCCGGCAGGACGCCCGCCAGGCGCCGCACGAGGGCGGCGCCGGGGTCGGAACCGGAACGGCCCGGTGCCGCCTCCCACGCGGCGCGGGGCACGTCCACGTGCGCGACCTGCCCGCGGGCGTGGACACCGGCGTCGGTGCGGCCGGCGACCGTCAGGCGCGGGGGCGGCTCCAGGCGCAGCACGCGCCCCAGGGCGCGCGTCAGCTCGCCCTGCACGGTGCGCAGCCCCGGCTGCTCGGCCCACCCGGCGAAACCCGCGCCGTCGTAGCCGAGGTCGAGGCGCAACCGCAGCAGCTCCCGGGCACCGGCCGGGCCGACGCGGACGAGCCCGCCCTCCCCAGCGGGGAGGACGGGCTCGTCGCGGTGCGTGGAGGAGGCGCTCAGGCCTTCCCCTCCGCGCTCTCGTCGCTCGGGTCGGCCTCGGCGGCGTCGACCTCGGCACCGGTGTCGGCGCCGTCACCCTCGGGCAGGGTGTCGGGCTGGTCCACGCTGCCCGGCTCCACGGGCTCCTCCGCCGCGGCCTGGCCGGCCTCGGCGTCGGCGGCCACGGCGGCGGAGGCCGCGGCGGCGCTCGCGGCGGCCTGCTCGGCCTCGCGGACGGTGGCCTGCTTCGGGCTGACCGGCTCCATGACGAGCTGGATGACCGCCATGGGGGCCTGGTCGCCCTTGCGGGGGCCGATCTTCACGATGCGGGTGTAGCCGCCCTCGCGCTCGGCCATGGCCGGGGCGATCTCGGTGAAGAGGAAGTGCACGACGGACTTGTCGCGCACGGTCTTCATCACGTGGCGGCGGGACGCGAGGTCACCCTTCTTCGCGAAGGTGATCAGGCGCTCCGCGACCGGGCGCAGGCGCTTGGCCTTCGCCTCGGTCGTGGTGATGCTGCGGTGGTCGAAGAGCTGCGTCGCCAGGTTGGCGAGGATGAGCTTCTCGTGGGCCGGCCCGCCGCCGAGCCGCGGACCCTTGGTGGGGGTGGGCATGGTTGTCGATCTCCTCGAAGGTCGCCGACACCCGGGTGGAGGGTGCCGGTCAGCGGACGGTCAGAGCTGCTCGTCCTCGGCGAAGGACGAGTCGTCCTCCTCGAAGTCGTTGACGGCGGTGCTCGGGTCGAACCCGGGCGGGGAGTCCTTGAGGTGCAGGCCCATGCCCGCCAGCTTGGCCTTCACCTCGTCGATGGACTTCTGCCCGAAGTTGCGGATGTCGAGCAGGTCGGCCTCGCTGCGCGAGACCAGTTCGCCGACGGAGTGGATGCCCTCGCGCTTGAGGCAGTTGTAGGAGCGGACCGTCAGGTCCAGCGCCTCGATCTCCAGCGCGAGGTCGGCCGCGAGCGCGGCGTCGGTGGGCGAGGGACCCATGTCGATGCCCTCGGCCTCGACGTTCAGCTCGCGCGCCAGACCGAACAGCTCGACGAGCGTCTTGCCGGCGGAGGCGACGGCGTCGCGCGGGGTGATGGCGTGCTTGGTCTCGACGTCCACGACGAGGCGGTCGAAGTCCGTCCGCTGCTCGACGCGGGTGGCCTCGACCTTGTACGTCACCTTCAGCACGGGCGAGTAGATGGAGTCGACCGGGATGCGGCCGATCTCCTGCTCGCCGGACTTGTTCTGGGCGGCCGAGACGTAGCCGCGGCCGCGCTCGACCGTCAGCTCCATCTCGAGCTTGCCCTTGCCGTTGAGCGTGGCGATGTGCAGGTCCGGGTTGTGGACCTCCACGCCTGCCGGCGGCGCGATGTCGGCGGCCGTGACGGCGCCGGGCCCCTGCTTGCGCAGGTACATCACGACGGGCTCGTCGTGCTCGGAGGAGACGACGAGGTTCTTGACGTTGAGGACGATCTCGGTGACGTCCTCCTTGACCCCCGGCACGGAGGTGAACTCGTGGAGCACACCGTCGATGCGCAGGCTGGTCACGGCCGCGCCCGGGATCGACGACAGCAGGGTGCGGCGCAGCGAGTTGCCCAGGGTGTACCCGAAACCGGGCTCGAGGGGCTCGATGACGAAGCGCGAGCGGTACTCGCCGACGACGTCTTCGGTGAGGGTGGGGCGCTGTGCGATCAGCACGGAGGTTCCTTCCCGCGGGCGTCCGCCATATGACGCCCCGCACGCCCGTCAGCATCGGTCCACCGACGGGGTCTGGCTGGTCTGGCTGGTCCGGCCTCTCGGGCCGGTCGGGAGGACGCCGGCCGCGCTCCCCCGCCGGGGGGTGCGGCCGGCGTCGTCACCGGGTCAGACGCGCCGGCGCTTGGGGGGCCGGCAGCCGTTGTGCGGGCTGGGGGTGACGTCCTGGATGGCGCCGACCTCCAGGCCGGTGGCCTGGAGGGAGCGGATCGCGGTCTCCCGGCCGGAGCCGGGGCCCTTGACGAAGACGTCGACCTTGCGCATGCCGTGCTCCTGGGCGCGGCGGGCGGCGGCCTCGGCCGCCATCTGGGCGGCGAACGGGGTGGACTTGCGCGACCCCTTGAAGCCGACCTGGCCGGCGGACGCCCAGGCGATCACCGCACCGGTGGGGTCGGTGATCGAGACGATCGTGTTGTTGAACGTGCTCTTGATGTGCGCGTGGCCGTGCGCGACGTTCTTCTTCTCCTTGCGACGCGGCTTGCGCGTCGCCGTGGCCTGGCGGCTCTTGGGAGGCATGGTGTCCGGACTCCTGGTGGACTGCGACGACTGAGTTCGAGGGCGAGCCGGTGGACGGCTCGCGAGGCGACCCTGAGGGCCGCGCACTGCTTACTTGCGACCGGCCTTCTTCTTGCCGGCCACGGTGCGCTTCGGTCCCTTGCGGGTGCGGGCGTTGGTCTTGGTGCGCTGCCCGCGGACGGGCAGGCCGCGGCGGTGCCGCAGACCCTGGTAGGTGCCGATCTCGACCTTGCGGCGGATGTCGGCCGCCACCTCGCGGCGGAGGTCGCCCTCGACGCGGTAGTTGCCCTCGATGTGGTCGCGCAGGGCGACCAGGTCGTCGTCCGAGAGGTCGCGGACGCGCAGGTCCGGGCTGACGCCGGTAGCGGTCAGCGTCTCCTTGGCGCGCGTGCGCCCGACGCCGTAGATGTACGTGAGCGCGATCTCGAGCCGCTTCTCGCGGGGGAGGTCGACGCCGACGAGACGTGCCATGCGGGTGGTCCCTCTTCTGTCGCGGAGGTCTGGCGCAGCACCGCTCCCGCTCTCGTCCGGCGGGTCCCCGGCCTCCGACCGGGGGTGTCGCCCGCTCCCGGCGTGCGGGGCGGGCGGGTGCTGCGATGGGTGCCGCCGGCTGCGGGGCCCGGCGGCGGTGGTCCTGCGATCAGCCCTGGCGCTGCTTGTGGCGCAGGTTGTCGCAGATGATCATGACCCGGCCGTGGCGGCGGATCACCTTGCACTTGTCGCAGATCTTCTTGACGCTCGGCTTGACCTTCATCGTGTCTCCGGTCGAGCAGACCGGACCCCGACCACGGAGGTGGCGGGACCGCGGCCGGCGGCCAGTGGGGGAATCACTTGTAGCGGTAGACGATGCGCCCGCGGGACAGGTCGTACGGGCTGAGCTCGACGACCACCCGGTCCTCGGGGAGGATGCGGATGTAGTGCTGCCGCATCTTCCCGGAGATGTGGGCGAGCACCTTGTGACCGTTGCTCAGCTCGACGCGGAACATCGCGTTCGGCAGAGCCTCGATCACGGTGCCCTCGATCTCGATGACCCCGTCCTTCTTCGGCATGTCCTCCGCTTTTCATCAAGTGACGGTTCGGTGTCCGCCGCGCTCCGCCCGGGGCCCGGAGGCATCGGGACGTGGGCATGGCGAACCAACGGTCAAGCTTAGTCGACGGCGCGCCCTGGGCGAAATCGGCGGCGCTCACCGACCGGGACCCGCTGCGCGGCAGTCAGTCCTGCGGCACGGAGACCCCGAGCGGGCCGAGCTCGGAGGCTCCCCCGTCGGGGGCGGTGAGGACCCACAGGCCCTCCTCCAGCACCGCCACCGTGTGCTCCCAGTGCGCGGCGCGGGCACCGTCGGAGGTGACCACGGTCCACTCGTCGGCCAGCACGTCGGTCTCGACGCCGCCGCGCGTGCACATCGGCTCCACGGCCAGGCACATGCCCGGGCGGACCTTGGGACCGCGCTCGCGCGCGCGGTGGTTGAGCACCTCCGGCGCCATGTGCATGGCCGTGCCGATGCCGTGGCCGGTGTACCCGTCGACGATGCCGAAGCGGCCGCCGACGGCGTCCTCCACGGCGGCGCCGACGTCACCGACGCGCCCGCGGCGGTCCAGGGCGGCGATGCCCGCCCAGAGCGCCTTCCGGGTGGTCTCGACCAGGTCCACGTCCGCCGGGTCGGTGGGCTCCCCCACGATCGCGGTGAACGCGGAGTCGCCGTGCCAGCCGTCGACGATCGCGCCGCCGTCGACGGAGACGACGTCGCCCTCGGCGAGGACCTGCTCGCCCGGGATGCCGTGCACCACGACGTGGTTGACCGAGATGCACAGGGTCGCCGGGTAGCCGTGGTAGCCGAGGAAGTTGGACGTGCCCCCGCCGGCGCGGATCACCTCCGCGGCGATGCCGTCCAGCTCACGGGTGGTGACGCCCGGGCGGATGGCCGCCCGGGCGCTCTCCAGGGCGGCGTGGGTGAGCAGGCCCGCCCTGCGCATGGCCAGGACCTGCTCGGGCGTCTTGATCTCGACGCGCTCGCGGCCGAACAAGGCCCCCGCCTCAGCCGGCGTCGGAGGCGAGGGCGTCCAGCAGGCGCGAGGTCACCTCGGGGACCTCGCCCAGGCCGTTCACGCTGCGCAGCAGGCCCCGCTCGGAGTACACGGACACCAGGGGGGCGGTCTGCTCGGCGTAGACCTCCTGCCGGGTGCGGATGACCTCCTCGGTGTCGTCGCTGCGGCCCTCGACCTGCGCCCGCTTCGTCAGGCGGCGCACCAGCTCGTCGGGGTCGGCGGTGATCTCGAGGACGCGGTCCAGCTTGGCACCGAGGCCGGCGAGCATGTCGTCCAGCTCGCGGACCTGGTCGGTGGTGCGCGGGTACCCGTCGAGGATGAAGCCGTCGGCGGCGTCCGGCTGCGCGAGGCGGTCGCGGACCATCGCGTTGGTGACGGAGTCCGGCACGTACTTGCCGGCGTCCAGGTACTCCTGGACGGTCCTGCCCAGTTCGGTCCGCTGCGCCACGTTGGCCCGGAAGATGTCACCGGTGGAGATCGCGGGGATCCCCAGCTGCTCGGACAGGCGCTTGGCCTGGGTGCCCTTGCCGGCACCGGGGGGACCGAGGAGGACGAGACGACTCATCGCAAGAACCCTTCGTAGTTGCGCTGCTGGAGCTGGGACTCGATCTGCTTCACCGTCTCGAGCCCGACCCCGACGATGATCAGGATCGACGTGCCCCCGAAGGGGAAGTTGGAGTTGGCGTTGAACGCCACCAGCGCGATCAGGGGGAGCAGCGAGACGAGCCCCAGGTAGAGCGAGCCGGGCAGGGTGATGCGCGTGAGGATGTAGTCGAGGTACTCGGCGGTGGGCCGGCCGGCGCGCACGCCGGGGATGAAGCCGCCGTACTTGCGCATGTTCTCGGCGACCTCGTCCGGGTTGAACGTGATCGCGACGTAGAAGTACGCGAAGAAGATGATCAGCAGGAAGTAGGTGATCATGTAGATCGGGTGGTCGCCCGTGACCAGGTGCTCGTTGATCCACACGACCCACCCGGCGTTCTGATCGCTGAACTGACCCACCAGCGCCGGCAGGTACAGCAGCGACGAGGCGAAGATGACCGGGATGACGCCGGCCATGTTGACCTTGAGCGGGATGTAGGTGGAGCTGCCGCCGAACATGCGCCGGCCGATCATCCGCTTGGCGTACTGCACGGGCACGCGGCGCTGGGACTGCTCGACGGCGACGACGGCGGCGACGACGACGAGCCCCATGAGGAGCACCGCGAGGAACGTGAGGGTGCCGCGCTCGCGCTGGATGGCCCACAACGACGTGGGGAACCCGGCGGCGATCTGGGTGAAGATCAGCAGGGACATGCCGTTGCCGACGCCGCGCTCGGTGACGAGCTCGCCGAGCCACATGATGAGGCCCGTGCCGGCGGTCATGGTCATGACCATGAGGACGATGGCCGGGATGCTCTGGTCGGGCACCACCTCGGCGTTGCAGGCGGTGCCGAACAGGCGGGACGGGTCCCGGGCGATCGTCACGTACGTCGTCGACTGCAGGATCGCCAGGGCGATCGTGAGGTAACGGGTGTACTGGGTCAGCTTGGTGGTGCCCTGCTGCCCCTCCTTCTTCAGCGCCTCGAAGCGAGGGATCACCACGGTGAGCAGCTGGATGATGATGCTCGCCGTGATGTACGGCATGATCCCGAGCGCGAAGATGCTCAGCTGCAGCAGCGCGCCGCCGGAGAAGAGGTTGACCAGGCCCAGCAGGTCGTTCCCGGACTCGGCCAGCGCGATGCACTGCTGCACCGCGCCGTAGTCGACGCCGGGCGTGGGCACGAACGAGCCGACCCGTACCAGCACGATGATGCCGAGCGTGAAGAGCAGCTTGCGGCGCAGGTCCGGCGTGCGGAACGCGCGGGCCAATGCGGTGAGCACGTGAACCTCCTGCGCCACCGCTGCCCGGCGGGGCGCGGCGGGTGGACTTCGTGGACGGACTTGCGGAGGACCTGCCGGGTCGGCGCGCACAGCGCGCGTCTCCCCGTTCACCCTACAGTCCCCCACAACGCGCACACGGCGGTAGCGGGCGATCACTCGCCGCTACCGCCGTGTGCGGTGTGGAACCGGTGGAGCTGTGGGGCCGGAGCCTCAGGCGGCGGTCGTCGTCCCGCCGGCGGCCGCGATCTTCTCGGCCGCCGAGGTGGAGAACTTGTCCGCGGTCACCTGCAGGGCCACGGTGACCTCACCGGTGCCCAGCACCTTGACGGGCTGGCCCTTGCGGACGGCGCCCTTGGCGACCAGGTCCTCGACCGTGACCGCGCCGCCCTCGGGGTAGAGGGAGGCCAGCTTGTCGAGGTTGACCACCTGGTACTCGACGCGGAACGGGTTCTTGAACCCGCGCAGCTTCGGCAGGCGCATGTGCAGGGGCATCTGGCCGCCCTCGAAGGCCTCGGGCACCTGGTAGCGGGCCTTGGTGCCCTTGGTGCCGCGACCGGCGGTCTTGCCCTTGCTGGCCTCACCGCGGCCGACGCGGGTCTTGGCGGTGTGCGACCCCGGCGCGGGGCGCAGGTGGTGCAACTTCAGGACGTGCTCGCCCGGCTGGTTCGCCATGTCAGTCAACCTCCTCGACGGTCACGAGGTGAGCGACCGTCTTGGCCATGCCGCGGAACTCCGGCTTGTCGTCCTTGACGACGCTCTGCCCGATCTTGTGCAGCCCGAGGCTGCGCAGGGTGTCCCGCTGGTTCTGCTTACCACCGATGCCGGACTTCACCTGGGTGACCTTGATGCGACCCATCAGGCGCTCACCCCCTCGGCACGGGCGCGCAGCAGCGCGGCGGGGGCCACGTGGTCCACCGGCAGGCCGCGGCGCGCCGCGACCTGCTCGGGACGCTCCAGACCCCGCAGGGCCTCGATCGTCGCGTGGACGATGTTGATCGCGTTGTCGGAGCCGAGCGACTTCGACAGGACGTCGTGGACGCCCGCGCACTCCAGCACGGCGCGCACCGGGCCACCGGCGATGACGCCGGTACCCGGGGAGGCCGGGCGCAGCATGACCACGCCGGCCGCCTTCTCGCCCTGGATGGGGTGCGGGATGGTGCCCTGGATGCGGGGCACCCGGAAGAAGTTCTTCTTGGCCTCCTCGACGCCCTTGGCGATCGCCGCGGGCACCTCCTTGGCCTTGCCGTAGCCGACGCCGACGGTGCCGTCGCCGTCGCCCACGACCACGAGGGCCGTGAAGCTGAAGCGCCGGCCGCCCTTGACGACCTTGGCCACGCGGTTGATGGTCACCACGCGCTCGACGAAGTTGCCGCGGTCACCCGCGTCGCCCCGCCCGCGCTGGTCGCGGCCGCCGTCACGGCGGTCCCGACGGTCGTTGCCACGGTTGTCGCCGCCGCCGGCCGCACCGGCGCCGGCGCCTCGGCGCTGGGGTCCAGGCATCAGACGTTCCTCATCTCATCGACAGTTCGGGTCATCACAGGGCGAGACCAGCCTCGCGGGCGCCGTCGGCGATCGCCGCGACACGCCCGGCGTACCGGTTGCCGCCGCGGTCGAAGACCACGGCCTCGATGCCGGCCGCCTTGGCCCGCTCGCCGACGAGGACGCCGACGGCCTTCGCCTTGGCCGACTTGTCGTCACCGCTGGCACGCAGGTCCGCCTCCATGGTCGAGGCCGACGCGAGGGTGTGACCCGCCGCGTCGTCGATGACCTGCACGAAGACGTGCCGGCTGGAGCGGGTGACGACCAGGCGCGGGCGCACGGCGGTGCCCACGACCTTCTTGCGCACTCGGGTGTGACGGCGCTTGAGCGCAGCCGCCTTGCCCTTCTGGGTCCGCTGGGTGGAGAGAGCCATCGTCACTTACCCGCCTTTCCGACCTTGCGGCGGATCTGCTCGCCGGCGTAGCGCACGCCCTTGCCCTTGTACGGGTCGGGCTTGCGCAGCTTGCGGATGTTCGCAGCCACCTCGCCGACCTGCTGCTTGTCGATGCCGGACACCGAGAAGCGCGTGTTGTTCTCCACCGCGAAGGTGATGCCCTCCGGGGCCTTGATGACGACCGGGTGGCTGAAGCCGAGCGCGAACTCCAGGTCCGTGCCCCGAGGGGTCACGCGGTACCCGGTGCCGACGATCTCGAGACGCTTCTCGTAGCCCTGCGTCACGCCCTGGACCATGTTGGCCAGCAGGGTGCGGGTCAGGCCGTGCAGAGCGCGCGAGGTGCGCTCGTCGTCGGGGCGGGTCACCTGCAGGGTGCCCTCCTCCGTGCGCTCCACCGCGATCGGCGAGGCGACGGTGTGCGTCAGCGTGCCCTTGGGGCCCTTGACCGTGACGGCGGGGCCGTCGATGGTCACGTCCACGCCCGCGGGGACGGGGATCGGGAGTCGACCGATGCGCGACATGAGTCCTCCTCCCTCACCAGACGTAGGCGAGGACTTCCCCACCCACGCCCTTCTTGTTGGCCTGCTTGTCGGTCAGGAGCCCGGAGGACGTGGACAGGATCGCCACGCCCAGGCCGCCCAGCACGCGGGGCAGGTTGGTCGACTTCGCGTAGACCCGCAGACCGGGCTTGCTCACGCGGCGCAGGCCGGCGATCGCACGCTCGCGGTTGGGGCCGAACTTCAGGTCCAGCGTCAGCTTCTTGCCGACCTCGGCGTCCTCGACGGACCAGGAGGCGATGTAGCCCTCGGCCTGGAGGATCTCGGCGATGTGCGACTTCAGCTTGCTGTACGGCATGGAGACCGTGTCGTGGTACGCCGAGTTGGCGTTGCGCAGACGCGTCAACATGTCTGCGATGGGGTCGGTCATCGTCATCGGGCTCGTCCGCCCTTCCTCGCCGGGGTTTCCGCACCGCGGAGCGCGGTGCGGACCTTCGGCGTCGTCGTGATGTTGGAGGTCACCAGCTGCTCTTGGTCACACCGGGCAGCTCGCCGCGGTGCGCCATCTCCCGCAGGCAGATGCGGCAGATGCCGAACTTGCGGAACACGGCGTGGGGCCGGCCGCAGCGCTGGCAACGGGTGTAGGCGCGGACAGCGAACTTCGGCTTGCGCGCGGCCTTGGTGATGAGAGCGGTCTTCGCCACGGTCAGTTCTCCTTGAACGGGAAGCCCAGCGCACGCAGCAGCGCCCGGCCCTCCTCGTCGGTCTTGGCCGTCGTCACGACCGTGATGTCCATGCCGCGCACACGGTCGATCTTGTCCTGGTCGATCTCGTGGAACATCGACTGCTCGGTCAGGCCGAACGTGTAGTTGCCGTTGCCGTCGAACTGCTTGGGCGACAGGCCGCGGAAGTCGCGGATGCGCGGCAGCGCCAGCGACACGAGGCGGTCCAGGAACTCCCACATGCGGTCGCCGCGCAGCGTGGTGTGCGCACCGATCGGCATGCCCTCGCGCAGCTTGAACTGCGCGATGGACTTGCGGGCCTTGGTGATCTGGGGCTTCTGGCCGGTGATCACGGTCAGGTCGCGCACGGCGCCGTCGATCAGCTTGGAGTCGCGAGCCGCCTCGCCGACGCCCATGTTCACCACGACCTTGACCAGGCCGGGGATCTGCATGACGTTGCCGTAGGCGAACTGCTCGTTCAGCTGACCCTTGATCTCGTCGCGGTAGCGCTGCTTCAGACGGGGCAGCGGGCGAGCTTCAGTCTCAGTAGTCATCAGATGTCCTTGCCGGAACGCTTGGCGACACGGATCCGGTTGGTCTTGGTCCGGCCGTCGCGCTCGACCTGCTCGGTGCGGATGCCCACGCGGGTCGGCTTGCCCGACTCCGGGTCGACCAGCTGCACGTTGCTGATGTGGATCGGGGCCTCGCGGACCTCGACGCCGCCGGCGACGCCCGGGCGGGCCTTCGTGTGGCGCTTGATCTGGTTGACGCCCTCGACGAGCACGCGCTGCGTGTCGGCGAAGACCTCCAGGACCTTGCCCTGCTTGCCGAGGTCCGAGGTCTTGGTGCCGTCCTCGTTGCGGCGACCGCGCACGCGGGTGACGACCTGGACGAGGTCACCCTTCTTGATGCGGATCTTCCCCATGGTCAGAGCACCTCCGGAGCCAGCGAGATGATCCTCATGAACTTCTTCTCGCGCAGTTCACGACCGACGGGCCCGAAGATTCGGGTACCGCGCGGGTCGCCGCCGTCGGCGCGGAGGATCACGGCCGCGTTCTCGTCGAAGCGGATGTAGGAACCGTCGGCGCGGCGACGCTCCTTCTTGGTGCGGACGATCACGGCCTTGACCACGTCGCCCTTCTTCACGTTGCCACCGGGGATCGCGTCCTTGACCGTGGCCACGATCACGTCACCGATGCCCGCGTAGCGGCGGCCGGAACCGCCGAGCACGCGGATGCACAGGATCTCCTTGGCACCCGTGTTGTCGGCGACCTTGAGCCGCGACTCCTGCTGGATCACTCTCTACTCCTTCGTCGCGCCGGTTCTCGACGCCCCGCGAGGGGGCGCCGAGCCTGGCCGAACGGACATGGGGTACGGGAGGCGGTGCGCACCTGCGCTCCGCCCGAGGTCACTTGGCGCGCTCGAGGACCTCGACGACGCGCCAGCGCTTGGTGGCGGACAGCGGCCGCGTCTCGGCGATGAGGACGAGGTCCCCCACGCCGGCGGTCGAAGCCTCGTCGTGCGCCTTGACCTTGGTGGTGCGGCGGATGACCTTCGCGTAGAGCGGGTGCTTCACGCGGTCCTCGACCTCGACCACGACGGTCTTCTGCATCTTGTCGCTGACGACGTAGCCACGGCGCGTCTTGCGGTAGCCGCGCTCGCTCGTCGCGGCGGCGGCGGTCTGCTCGCTCACTCCGCGGCCTCCTTCGTGATCGGCGCCTCGGTGATGCCGAGCTCGCGCTCGCGCATCGTGGTGTAGATGCGGGAGATGTCCCGCTTGACGGCCCGGAGCCGGGAGTTGTTCTCCAGCTGCCCGGTCGCGGACTGGAAGCGCAGGTTGAACAGCTCTTCCTTGGCCTTCTTGAGCTCCTCGACCAGCTTCGCGTCCTCGAAGCCACGCAGGTCGTCGACACCCAGGCCCTTGGTCCCGATGGCCATCACTCACCACCCTCGCGGCGCACGATCTTGCACTTCACCGGCAGCTTGTGGATGGCGCGGGTCAGCGCCTCCGAAGCGACCTTCTCGTTGGGGAACGACAGCTCGAACATGACTCTTCCCGGCTTCACGTTCGCGATCCACCACTCCGGGGAGCCCTTACCGGAACCCATGCGGGTCTCGGCCGGCTTCTTCGTGAGGGGGCGGTCCGGGTAGATGTTGATCCAGACCTTGCCGCCACGACGGATGTGGCGGGTGATGGCGATACGAGCCGACTCGATCTGCCGGTTGGTCACGTAGCCGCCCTCGACGGCCATGATCCCGTACTCGCCGAACGTGACGCGGGTGCCGCCGCTGGCCGCACCGCGCCGCGTGGGGTGGTGCTGCTTGCGGTGCTTGACTCGCCGTGGGATGAGCACTACTCAGCCCTCCGTTCCGTTGCTGCCCTTGCCGATCACCGGCTCGCTCGCCGCGGTCCCGGTCGAGGTGCTGCCACCGGCAGCGGCCTCGGCCACGGGCGCGCTGGTCGCGTCCTGCGCGGGACGGGGGCGACGGCCGCCGCGCTCGCCGCGGTCACTGCGCTCACCACGACGCGGGGCGCGCGGAGCGGCGGCCTGCGACTGGGCGAGCTCACGGCTGGTGACGTCACCGTGGTAGATCCAGACCTTCACGCCGATGCGGCCGAAGGTCGTGCGGGCCTCGTAGAAGCCGTAGTCGATGTTCGCGCGCAGCGTGTGCAGCGGCACGCGACCCTCGCGGTAGAACTCCGAGCGGCTCATCTCGGCGCCGCCCAGGCGGCCGGCGCACTGCACGCGGATGCCCTTGGCGCCGGAGCGCAGGGACGTCTGCATGCCCTTGCGCATGGCGCGGCGGAACGACACGCGGCTGGCGAGCTGCTCGGCGATGCCCTGCGCGACGAGCTGAGCGTCGATCTCGGGGTTCTTCACCTCGAGGATGTTCAGCTGCACCTGCTTGCCGGTCAGCTTCTCCAGCTCGCCGCGGATGCGGTCGGCCTCCGCACCGCGACGGCCGATGACGATGCCCGGCCGGGCGGTGTGGATGTCGACGCGCACGCGGTCGCGGGTGCGCTCGATCTCGACCTTGGAGATGCCGGCCCGCTCCATGCCCTTGGACATGAGGCGGCGGATCGCGACGTCCTCCTTGACGTAGTCGGCGTAGCGCTGACCCGTCTTGGTGGAGTCCGCGAACCAGCGGCTCTTGTGGTCGGTGGTGATGCCCAGTCGGAACCCGTGCGGGTTGACCTTCTGTCCCACTAGCGGGTCCTCCTCGTCTTCTTGGCGCCGGCGACTGCGGGGGCGACGACCACCGTGATGTGGCTGGTGCGCTTCAGGATGCGTCCCGCGCGGCCCTGGGCGCGGGGACGGAAGCGCTTCATCGTGGGGCCTTCGTCCACGTGGATCGCCTTGACCACGTAGTCGTTCGGGTCGAACGCCTCCGAGTGCTTGTCCGCGAGGAACTTCGCGTTCGCGATGGCGCTCTCGACGAGCTTGCGCACCGGCTCAGCCGCCGACTGCGGGGCGAACGACAGCACGGCGACGGCCTCGGTGGCCTGCTTGCCCCGGACGAGGTCGACGACTCGGCGCGCCTTCTGGGGCGTGACGCGGAGGTACCGCGTCTGCGCCTTGGCTTCCATCCCTGTCCTGCCTTCTGGTCTCAGTTCGTGACTTCGTTGCACTGAACCGCGGGGCTCAGCGACGACGACCCTTGCGGTCGTCCTTCTCGTGGCCCTTGAACGTCCGCGTGGGCGCGAACTCGCCGAGCTTGTGCCCCACCATCGCCTCGGTGACGAAGACGGGGACGTGCTTGCGGCCGTCGTGCACCGCGAACGTGTGACCCAGGAAGTCCGGCGTGATGACCGAACGGCGGGACCAGGTCCGGATGACGTTGTGCGTGCCGGCCTCGTTCTGGACGTCCACCTTCTTCTGAAGGTGGTCGTCGATGAACGGGCCCTTCTTCAAGCTGCGAGGCATGGTGGCCTGGACTCCCTATCAGCGCTTCTTGCCGGTGCGGCGACGACGGACGATGAGCTTGTCGCTCTCCTTGCCCGGACGCCGCGTGCGGCCCTCAGGCTGACCCCAGGGGCTGACGGGGTGACGGCCACCGGACGTCTTGCCCTCACCACCACCGTGCGGGTGGTCGATCGGGTTCATGGCCACACCGCGGACGGTCGGGCGCTTGCCCTTCCAGCGCATGCGGCCGGCCTTGCCCCAGTTGATGTTCGACTGCTCGGCGTTGCCGACCTCGCCGATCGTCGCGCGGCAGCGGACGTCGACGTTGCGGATCTCGCCGGAGGGCATGCGCAGCTGCGCGAAGCGGCCCTCGCGGGCCACGAGCTGCACGCTGGCGCCCGCGGAGCGAGCGATCTTGGCGCCGCCGCCGGGGCGCAGCTCGATCGCGTGGACCACGGTGCCGACCGGGATGTTCCGCAGCGGCAGGTTGTTGCCGGGCTTGATGTCGGCCGTGGGGCCGTTCTCGATCCGGTCACCCTGCTTCAGGCGGCTCGGGGCGATGATGTAGCGCTTCTCGCCGTCCACGTAGTGGAGCAGCGCGATGCGCGCGGTGCGGTTCGGGTCGTACTCGATGTGCGCGACCTTCGCCGGCACGCCGTCCTTGTCGTTGCGACGGAAGTCGATGACGCGGTAGGCGCGCTTGTGACCGCCACCGATGTGGCGGGTGGTGATGCGCCCGGTGGAGTTGCGGCCACCGGACTTGGTCAGCGGACGGACGAGCGACTTCTCCGGCTCGCTCCGCGTGACCTCGACGAAGTCGGCGACGGACGAGCCGCGGCGGCCCGGCGTCGTCGGCTTGTACTTGCGGATTCCCATTGCGTCGTTCCTCGGGTTCGAAGGTGTCTACGGCTTCTCGTGCGAGCCCTGGGGCTCAGGCGACCGAGCCGCCGAAGATGTCGATCGTGCCCTCGCGCAACGTCACGATGGCCCGCTTGGTGTCCTTGCGCTTGCCCGTGCCGTACCGGGTGCGCCGGCTCTTGCCCTGCCGGTTGGCGGTGTTCACCGCGGAGACCTTCACGCCGAAGACCTTCTCGACCGCGATCTTGATCTCGGTCTTGTTGGCCGCCGGGTCCACGATGAACGTGTACTTGCCCTCGTCGATGAGCCCGTAGCTCTTCTCCGAGACGACCGGCGCGATGAGGATGTCGCGCGGGTCCTTCTGGGTTCCGCCGAGCGCGCTCACAGGGTGCTCCCTTCCGACTCCGCAGCCACCGCGGTCGCGCTGCGACCCTTCGGCGGTCCCGCCACGAAGGCGTCCAGCGCCGCGCGGGTGAAGACGATGTCGTCGCTCTTCACGACGTCGTAGGTGTTCAGCTGGTCGGCGGGCAGGACGTGCACGCCGGCGATGTTGCGCAGGCTCTTGGCCGACACCTCGTCGTCGCGGGTGAGGACGACCAGCACGTTCTTGCGGCCGGACAGCGTCGACAGGAGCTTGACGGCCGTCTTCGTCGAGGGGGCCTCGCCGATGGCCATGCCCTCCACGACGTGCAGGCGCTCGTGACGGACCCGGTCCGAGAGGGCACCGCGCAGGGCGGCGGCCTTCATCTTCTTCGGGGTGCGCTGCGAGTAGTCGCGGGGCTGGGGGCCGTGCACGGTGCCACCGCCGGTGAACTGCGGGGCGCGCAGCGAGCCCTGGCGCGCGCGGCCGGTGCCCTTCTGCTTGTACGGCTTCTTGCCGCCGCCGCGGACGTCGCCGCGGGTCTTGGTGGCGTGCGTGCCCTGGCGCGCGGCGGCCAGCTGGGCCGTCACGACCTGGTGGATCAGGGCGACGTTCACCTGGCGGCCGAAGTCGGTCGCGGGCAGCTCGACGGTGCCGTTGGTACCGCCGTCGGCGGTGCGCAGCGGGACGGTGATGGCCTCAGTCGTCGTGGTCATGTGCTCAGGCCTCCTTCACGCGCGCCTTGGCGGCGGTCTTGACGAGCACGAGCCCGCCGCGGGGACCGGGGACGGCGCCCGTGATGAGCAGCAGGCCCTTCTCCGCGTCGACGGCGTGCACGGTCAGGTTCTGGGTGGTCTGGCGCTCGGCACCCATGCGGCCCGCCATGCGCAGGCCCTTGAAGACGCGACCGGGGGTCGCGCACCCGCCGATGGAGCCCGGCTTGCGGTGGTTGCGGTGCGAGCCGTGGGACGCGCTCACACCCGCGAAGCCGTGGCGCTTCATGACGCCGGCGAAGCCCTTGCCCTTGGTGGTGCCGACCACGTCGACGGTGGTGCCCGCGTCGAACACCTCGGCCGTGACCTCCTGGCCGGGCTCGTAGGACGCGGCGTCACTGGTGCGGAGCTCGACCAGGTGGCGGCGCGGCGCGACGCCGGCCTTCGCGAAGTGCCCGGCGGCCGGCTTGTTCGCCTTCCGCTGCGGGATCGCCATGGCGGCGAGCTGGACGGCCTCGTAGCCGTCGGTGGTAGTGGTGCGGACCTGGGTCACGACGTTGGGCTCGACCTTGACGACCGTGACCGGGATGAGGCGGTTGGCCTCGTCCCACAGCTGCGTCATGCCGAGCTTGGTGCCGAGCACCCCTCGCACTTGCCTGTCGCTCATCGTGTGCAGTCCCTCAGAGCTTGATCTCGATGTCGACACCGGCCGGGAGGTCGAGACGCATGAGCGAGTCGACGGTCTTCGGCGTGGGGTCGATGATGTCGATGAGGCGCTTGTGCGTGCGCATCTCGAAGTGCTCGCGGCTGTCCTTGTACTTGTGCGGCGAGCGGATCACGCAGTAGACGTTCTTCTCGGTCGGCAGCGGCACGGGCCCGGCCACCGAGGCGCCGGTCCGGGTCACCGTGTCGACGATCTTGCGCGCCGAGCTGTCGATGACCTCGTGGTCGTAGGCCTTGAGCCTGATGCGGATCTTCTGTCCCGCCATGGCGTCGTCTGACTCTCTCTCTTCGTACCGCTACTGACTCGCGCGCGGCGCGGGGCCCCGCCTGGGGCCCCGACCCCCGAGGTCGGGCGTGTCGCGCTCTCGCACGTTCTGCACCCTCGCCCGGTTGCCCGGTGTGGTCCCTAGCCGTGGTCACCCACGGCGGTCGTCCTGTTCAGGTTGACCGTCCGCCGCCCGTACGAGACGTTCGACGTTCGCGGCCGCCGGCCACCGGGCGGGATGAACCCGCGGCGGCACAGCAACCCCGATAGTCTGCCAGACAGGACCCCACCTTGGCGAATCGGGCCGCGCGCCCGGAGGACCTCCGGGGTACCCGCCGACGGCGGGTACCCCTCACGACGGAGGGGCGGGCCCAGGTGGACCCGCCCCTCCGCGCAGGGAGCGATCCGGCGGGGAGGCTCGCGCTCCCCCGCCGGCTCAGCTCACTTGATGATCTTCGTGACCCGACCGGCGCCGACGGTGCGGCCACCCTCACGGATCGCGAACTTCAGGCCCTCTTCCATGGCGATGGGCTGGATGAGGTCGACCTTCATCTCGGTGTTGTCACCGGGCATGACCATCTCGGTGCCCTCGGGCAGCGAGACGACGCCGGTGACGTCGGTCGTCCGGAAGTAGAACTGCGGACGGTAGTTGTTGTAGAAGGGCGTGTGACGGCCACCCTCGTCCTTGGACAGGATGTAGGCCTGGCCCTCGAACTCGGTGTGCGGCGTGATGCTGCCGGGCTTCACGACGACCTGACCGCGCTCCACGTCGTCGCGCTTGAGGCCGCGCAGGAGCAGGGCGGCGTTGTCGCCGGCCTGGCCGGTGTCCAGCATCTTGTTGAACATCTCGATGCTGGTCACGGTGGTCTTGGTCGACGCGGGGCGGATGCCGACGACCTCCACCTCCTGGTTGACGTTGAGCACACCGCGCTCGATGCGGCCGGTCACCACGGTGCCGCGGCCGGTGATGGTGAAGACGTCCTCGATCGGCATCAGGAACGGCTGGTCGACCGCGCGCTGGGGCTCGGGGATCGCGGTGTCGACCGCGTTCATGAGCTCCATGAGCTTGTCGCCCCACTCGGCGTCGCCCTCGAGGGCCTTCAGCGCGGAGACGCGCACGACGGGGACGTCGTCGCCGGGGAACTCGTAGCTGGAGAGGAGCTCACGCACCTCCATCTCGACGAGCTCGAGGAGCTCCTCGTCCTCCACCATGTCGGCCTTGTTCAGCGCGACGACGATGTAGGGGACGCCGACCTGGCGGGCCAGGATGACGTGCTCCTTGGTCTGCGGCATCGGGCCGTCGGTGGCGGCGACCACCAGGATGGCGCCGTCCATCTGCGCCGCACCGGTGATCATGTTCTTGATGTAGTCCGCGTGACCCGGGCAGTCGACGTGCGCGTAGTGGCGCGCCTCGGTCTGGTACTCGACGTGCGCGATCGAGATCGTGATGCCGCGCTGACGCTCCTCGGGAGCCTTGTCGATCTGGTCGAACGCCGAGGCCTGGTTCAGGTCCGGGTACTTGTCGTGCAGCACGCGGGTGATCGCCGCAGTCAGCGTCGTCTTCCCGTGGTCGATGTGACCGATCGTGCCGATGTTGACGTGCGGCTTAGTCCGCTCGAACTTCGCCTTCGCCACTGGGGGTCCTCCTCGGACTGTCGTTGCTTCCCCGGTCCGGTGGACCGGGTGAGTGGGGGGCCGGCCCACCGTCTGGTGACCCGGGGTGGTGGGGGGGGGGGGGGGGGGAA
>NZ_JBBBEM010000025.1:0-11258 GCF_037154035.1 Kineococcus sp. G2
TCGCCACTGGGGGTCCTCCTCGGACTGTCGTTGCTTCCCCGGTCCGGTGGACCGGGTGAGTGGGGGGCCGGCCCACCGTCTGGTGACCCGGGGTGGTGCCGGTGGGGGGCGAGAGCCCCCCACCGGCCTCGGGGCGAGTGCTACTCCCCGCGGACCTTCTTCACGATCTCCTCGGCGACGTTCCGAGGAACCTCAGCGTAGTTGGAGAACTGCATCGTGTAGACCGCACGGCCCTGGGTCTTGGACCGCAGGTCGCCGACGTAGCCGAACATCTCCGACAGCGGCACGGTCGCCTTGACGACCTTGGCGCCGCTGACGTCCTCCATGGACTCGATCTGCCCACGGCGGGAGTTCAGGTCGCCGATGACGTCGCCCATGTAGTCGGCGGGCGTGCGCACCTCGACGGCCATCACGGGCTCGAGGAGCACCGGGTCGGCCCGCTTGACGGCCTCCTTGAGGACCATCGAACCGGCGATCTTGAAGGCCATCTCGGAGGAGTCGACGTCGTGCGCCGCACCGTCGAGCAGGCTGGCCTTGATGCCGACGAGCGGGTAGCCCGCCACGACGCCGAGCTGCATGGCGTCCTGGATGCCGGCGTCCACGGAGGGGATGTACTCGCGCGGGACGCGGCCACCGGTGACCTTGTTCTCGAACTCGTAGAACTCCCCGTCCGAGGTGTCCAGCGGCTCGATGGTCACCTGGACCTTCGCGTACTGGCCCGACCCACCCGTCTGCTTCTTGTGGGTGTAGTCCATCTTCTCGACCGCGCGGCGGATCGTCTCGCGGTAGGCCACCTGCGGCTTGCCGACGTTGGCCTCGACCTTGAACTCGCGCTTCATGCGGTCCACGAGGATGTCGAGGTGGAGCTCGCCCATCCCCTTGATGATGGTCTGGCCGGTCTCCTGGTCGAGCTCGACCTGGAAGGTCGGGTCCTCCTCGGCCAGGCGCTGGATCGCGGTGCCCAGCTTCTCCTGGTCGCCCTTCGTCTTCGGCTCGATGGCCACCGAGATGACGGGCTCCGGGAAGGTCATCGACTCCAGGACGACCTGCTCCGTCGGGTCGGAGAGCGTGTCGCCGGTGGTCGTCTCCTTCAGGCCGATCATCGCGTAGATGTGGCCCGCGCGAGCCTCGTCGACCGGGTTCTCCTTGTTGGAGTGCATCTGGAAGAGCTTCCCGATGCGCTCCTTCTTGCCCTTGGTCGAGTTCACGACCTGGGAGCCGGCGGCGATCCGCCCGGAGTACACGCGGACGTAGGTCAGCTTCCCGAAGAAGGGGTGCGCCGCGATCTTGAAGGCGAGGGCCGAGAACGGCTCCTCGACGTCCGGCTTGCGGCTGATCTCGACCGACTCGTCGCCGACCTTGTGGCCGACCATGGGCTTCACGTCCAGCGGCGAGGGCAGGTAGTCCAGCACCGCGTCGAGCATGGGCTGGACGCCCTTGTTCTTGAACGCGGACCCGCAGAAGACGGGGTAGACCTCGCTGTTGATCGTGAGCTTGCGGACGCCGCCCTTGATCTCCTCGGGGGTCAGGTCCTCACCGCCCAGGTACTTCTCCAGCAGCGCCTCGTCGGTCTCCGCGACGCGCTCGACGAGCTTCTGGCGGTACTCGTCGGCCTGCGCCTGCAGCTCCGCCGGGATGGGGCCCTTCTCGTACGCCTCGCCCTTGGCCGCGTCCGCGCTCCAGGTGAGGGCGCGCATGTAGACGAGGTCGATGACGCCCTGGAAGTCGTTCTCCGCACCGATCGGGATCTGCATCACGAGGGGCTCGGCGCCCAGGCGCTCCACGATGGTGCGCACGGTGAAGAAGAAGTCGGCGCCCAGCTTGTCCATCTTGTTGACGAAGCAGATGCGGGGGACGTCGTACTTGTCCGCCTGCCGCCACACCGTCTCGGACTGGGGCTCGACACCCTCCTTGCCGTCGAAGACGGCGACCGCGCCGTCGAGGACGCGCAGCGACCGCTCGACCTCGACCGTGAAGTCGACGTGGCCGGGCGTGTCGATGATGTTGATCTGGGTGCCCTCCCAGAAGCAGGTGGTGGCGGCGGAGGTGATGGTGATCCCCCGCTCCTGCTCCTGCTCCATCCAGTCCATCGTCGCCGCGCCGTCGTGGACCTCGCCGATCTTGTAGTTGATCCCCGTGTAGAAGAGGATCCGCTCGGTCGTCGTGGTCTTGCCGGCGTCGATGTGGGCCATGATGCCGATGTTGCGGACCTTGGTCAGGTCCGTCAGCACGTCCTGTGCCACGGTTTACTGCCTCTTCCCTGGGATCGAGGGGGTGAGTCGGCGAGGTGCCGCTGGGGTCACCAGCGGTAGTGCGCGAAGGCCCGGTTCGACTCGGCCATCTTGTGGGTGTCCTCACGGCGCTTCACCGCGGCACCGAGGCCGTTCGAGGCGTCGAGGATCTCGTTGAGCAGGCGCTCGGTCATCGTCTTCTCGCGGCGCTGGCGGGCGTAGCCGACGAGCCAGCGCAGGGCGAGGGTGGTGGAGCGGCTGGGACGCACCTCGATCGGCACCTGGTAGGTCGACCCGCCGACGCGGCGGGAACGAACCTCGAGGGCCGGCTTGACGTTGTCCAGCGCGCGCTTGAGCACGACGACCGGGTCGTTGCCCGTCTTGGCGCGGGCGCCCTCGAGGGCGCCGTAGACGATCGACTCCGCGACGGACTTCTTGCCGTCCAGGAGGATCTTGTTGACGAGCTGCGTCACCAGCGGGGACTGGTAGACGGGGTCCACCACGAGGGGACGCTTGGGGGCGGGGCCCTTGCGCGGCATCAGCTCTTCTCCTTCTTCGCGCCGTAGCGGCTGCGCGCCTGCTTGCGGTTCTTCACGCCCTGCGTGTCGAGGGAACCGCGGACGATCTTGTAGCGGACACCCGGGAGGTCCTTCACGCGACCGCCGCGCACCAGGACCATCGAGTGCTCCTGGAGGTTGTGGCCCACGCCGGGGATGTAGGCGGTGACCTCGATGCCGCTGGTGAGCTTCACGCGCGCGACCTTGCGCAGCGCGGAGTTGGGCTTCTTGGGGGTCGTCGTGTACACGCGCGTGCACACGCCGCGCCGCTGCGGGCTGCCCTTCAGGGCGGGCGTCTTGGTCTTGACGACCTTGTCCTCCCGGCCCTTGCGGACCAGCTGCTGGATGGTGGGCACCCTGTCTCCGTCTGTCGATCTCGTTCGTCGGCTGTGCTGCTCGGGACGCGCTGCTCGTCGTGAGCCCGCGCTCGACTCCCCGCCGACCCACGAGGTCGGGCGTGTCGTTCGGTCGAGGGCCCGAGCCGGTGACGTCTTGTCACCTGATCGCGGGCACGCTCGTGTCAAGCGCACACGAGCCTACCCGCCGCAAATCAGGGGGTCAAAACGAGGCCCCCGCGCGGTCCTGGTGCGCGCGGGGTACCGCCCTGCCGGCGGCACCCCGCGCGGCGCCGCCCCGCTCCCCCGCCGCAACGGGGGGACGGGGCGGCGCGTCGGCGGTCAGCGGAAGTCGCTGCTGCCGTAGTCGAACTCCTCCAGCGGCACGGCCTGGCCGGAACCCACGCCGAACTGCGCGTAGTCGACCTCGTCGTAGCCGGGCACCGAGTACATCTGCGCCTTGGCCTCCTCGGTCGGCTCGACCCGGATGTTCCGGTAGCGGGGCAGCCCCGTGCCGGCCGGGATGAGCTTGCCGATGATGACGTTCTCCTTCAGGCCGAGCAGCGGGTCGCTCTTGCCCTCCATGGCGGCGTTGGTCAGCACCCGCGTCGTCTCCTGGAAGGAGGCCGCGGACAGCCACGAGTCCGTCGCGAGCGACGCCTTCGTGATGCCCATCAGCTCCGGGCGGCCCGAGGACGGCTGGCCGCCCTCCGCCATGACCCGGCGGTTCTCCTCCTCGAAGCGCGCGCGCTCGACCAGCTCACCGGGCAGCAGCTCGGAGCCGTTCTGCTCGATGATCGTCACCCGCTTGAGCATCTGGCGGACGATGACCTCGATGTGCTTGTCGTGGATCGACACGCCCTGGGAGCGGTAGACCTCCTGCACCTCGTCGACCAGGTGCATCTGCACCCGGCGCGGGCCGAGGATGCGCAGGATCTGCTTCGGGTCCACCGCGCCCTGGACGAGCTTCTGCCCGACCTCGACGTGCTGCCCCTCCTCCACCAGCAGGCGCTGGCGGCGGGTGACCGGGTAGGCCATCTCCTCGGAGCCGTCGTCGGGGACGACGACGATCGAGCGGCCCTTGTCGGTCTCGTCCACGCGGACGCGGCCGGCCACCTCGGTGATCGGCGCGTTGCCCTTGGGGGTGCGGGCCTCGAAGAGCTCCACCACGCGCGGCAGGCCGTGCGTGATGTCGCCGGACTCCGAGGCGGCACCACCGGTGTGGAAGGTGCGCATCGTCAGCTGCGTGCCGGGCTCGCCGATCGACTGGGCCGCGACGATGCCGACGGCCTCGCCGATGTCGACGAGCTTGCCGCTGGCCAGCGAGCGGCCGTAGCAGCGGGCGCAGGTGCCGACGCGGGACTCGCAGGTGAGCACCGAGCGGACCTTCACCGACTCCACGCCGCGACCGACCAGCTCGTCGATGACCACGTCGCCGAGGTCGGCGCCGGCGGCCAGGGCCACCTCGTCCCCGACCAGCACGTCGGTGGCCAGCGTCCGGGCGTACACGCTCGTCTCGACGTCGTCGTGACGGCGCAGCGACCCGTCCGCGTTGCGCTCCGCGATCGGCATCTCCAGACCGCGGCGGGTGCCGCAGTCGTCCTCGCGCACGATGACGTCCTGGGAGACGTCGACGAGGCGACGGGTGAGGTAGCCGGAGTCGGCGGTGCGCAGCGCGGTATCCGCCAGACCCTTGCGGGCGCCGTGCGTGGTGATGAAGAACTCACCCACGGTCAGGCCTTCGCGGAACGAGGCCTTGACCGGGCGGGGGATGATCTCGCCCTTCGGGTTCGCCATCAGGCCGCGCATGCCGGCGAGCTGACGCATCTGCATCCAGTTGCCCCGCGCACCCGAGCTCACCATGCGGTGGATCGTGTTGTGCGTCGGCATCGCCTGCTCGAGGTCCTTGGCGACGTCGTTCGTGGCCTGGGTCCAGATCTCGATGAGCTCCTGACGGCGCTCGTCGTCGGTGATCAGACCGCGCTCGTACTGCTGCTGGACCTTCTCGGCCTTGGCCTCGTAGGTCTCGAGGATCGCCTGCTTGTTCGGCGGGGTGATCACGTCGGCGATGGAGACGGTGGTGCCCGAGCGGGTGGCCCAGTGGAAGCCGGCCTCCTTCAGGGCGTCCAGCGTCGCCGCCACCTGGACCTTCGGGTAGCGCTCGGCGAGGTCGTTGACGATCGCCGACAGTCGCTTCTTGTCCACGACCGCGTTGACGTACTCGTAGTCCACCGGCAGCGCCTCGTTGAGCAGGGCGCGGCCGAGCGTGGTGTCGACCAGCAGGTCGTCACCGGGGCTCCAGCCCTCGGGCAGCGCCGTGTCCGCGGCCGGCACGACACCCGCGAGGCGGATGCGGACCTTGGCGTTCAGGTGCAGCTGCTTGGCGTCGAAGGCCATGATCGCCTCGGCGAGCGAGGAGAACTGCCGGCCCACGCCGTCCACGTCGTCCCGGTCGGCGGTCAGGTGGTAGATGCCGATGATCATGTCCTGGGTGGGCATGGTCACCGGACGGCCGTCCGCCGGCTTGAGGATGTTGTTGCTGGAGAGCATGAGGATGCGGGCCTCGGCCTGCGCCTCCGCGCTCAGCGGCACGTGCACGGCCATCTGGTCGCCGTCGAAGTCCGCGTTGAAGGCGGTGCAGACGAGCGGGTGGATCTGGATGGCCTTGCCCTCGACCAGCTGCGGCTCGAAGGCCTGGATGCCGAGGCGGTGCAGCGTGGGCGCGCGGTTGAGCAGCACCGGGTGCTCGGTGATGACCTCGGACAGGACGTCCCAGACCACCGGGCGGGCGCGCTCGACCATGCGCTTGGCCGACTTGATGTTCTGCGCGTGGCTGAGGTCGACCAGCCGCTTCATGACGAACGGCTTGAAGAGCTCCAGCGCCATCTGCTTGGGCAGGCCGCACTGGTGCAGCTTCAGCTGCGGGCCGACGACGATGACCGAGCGGCCCGAGTAGTCGACGCGCTTGCCGAGCAGGTTCTGGCGGAACCGGCCCTGCTTGCCCTTGAGCATGTCGGACAGCGACTTCAGCGGGCGGTTGCCCGGGCCCGTCACCGGCCGGCCGCGGCGGCCGTTGTCGAACAGCGCGTCGACGGCCTCCTGCAGCATGCGCTTCTCGTTGTTCACGATGATCTCGGGCGCACCGAGGTCCAGCAGCCGCTTGAGGCGGTTGTTGCGGTTGATCACCCGGCGGTACAGGTCGTTCAGGTCGCTGGTGGCGAAGCGGCCGCCGTCCAGCTGCACCATCGGGCGCAGGTCCGGCGGGATGACCGGCACGCAGTCCAGGACCATGCCCTCGGGCGAGTTGCGCGTGGTCAGGAACGCGGAGACGACCTTCAGGCGCTTCAGGGCGCGGGTCTTGCGCTGCCCCTTGCCCGTCGCGATCGTCTCGCGCAGCGACTCGGCCTCGGCGTCCAGGTCGAAGCTCTGCAGGCGCTTCTGCAGCGCCGCCGCACCCATGCCGCCCTCGAAGTACATGCCGAAGCGCTCGCGCATGGCGCGATAGAGCACCTCGTCACCCTCGAGGTCCTGGACCTTGAGGTTGCGGAAGCGGTCCCAGACCGCGGTCAGGCGGTCGATCTCGGCGTCGGCGCGCCGGCGGATCTGCGCCATCTCGCGCTCGGCGGACTCGCGCACCTTGCGGCGCACGTCCGACTTGGCCCCCTCCGCCTCGAGCTCGGCGAGGTCCTGCTCGAGCGTCTTGGCGCGGGCGTCCACGTCGGCGTCGCGACGGTTCTCCACCTCGCGCTTCTCGACCTCGATCTGCGCCTCGAGCGAGGAGTGGTCGCGCTGGCGGCCCTCCTCGTCGACCCACGTGATCATGTACGCGGCGAAGTAGATGACCTTCTCGAGGTCCTTCGGCGCCAGGTCCAGGAGGTAGCCCAGACGGCTCGGGACGCCCTTGAAGTACCAGATGTGCGTGACGGGCGCGGCCAGCTCAATGTGGCCCATGCGCTCACGGCGCACCTTGGCGCGAGTGACCTCCACGCCGCAGCGCTCGCAGATGATCCCCTTGAAGCGCACGCGCTTGTACTTGCCGCAGTAGCACTCCCAGTCCCGGGTGGGGCCGAAGATCTTCTCGCAGAAGAGCCCGTCCTTCTCCGGCTTCAGGGTGCGGTAGTTGATGGTCTCCGGCTTCTTGACCTCACCGTGCGACCACGTGCGGATGTCGTCCGCCGTGGCCAGCCCGATGCGCAGCTCGTCGAAGAAGTTGACGTCGAGCAACGTGATCTTCTTTCTGTCGTTTCCTGAGGTCTGACTAGTCCGTGGGACTCAGCGGTCCCGTTGGCCGGCGGCGGCGGGCCGGGGGCACTCCCCCGGCCCGCACCCGTCAGACCTCTTCGACGCTGCTCGGCTCGCGCCGAGCCAGGTCGATGCCCAGCTCCTCGGCCGCCCGGAAGACGTCCTCGTCGCTGTCGCGCATCTCGATGGCCATGCCGTCCGAGGACAGGACCTCGACGTTCAGGCAGAGCGACTGCATCTCCTTGATGAGCACCTTGAAGGACTCGGGGATGCCCGGCTCGGGGATGTTCTCGCCCTTGACGATCGCCTCGTAGACCTTCACGCGGCCCAGGACGTCGTCGGACTTGATCGTCAGCAGCTCCTGCAGGGCGTAGGCCGCGCCGTACGCCTCCAGGGCCCAGACCTCCATCTCGCCGAAGCGCTGACCGCCGAACTGCGCCTTACCACCGAGCGGCTGCTGGGTGATCATCGAGTACGGGCCGGTCGAGCGGGCGTGGATCTTGTCGTCGACCAGGTGGTGCAGCTTCAGGATGTACATGTAGCCGACCGAGACCGGGTCCGGGAACGGCTCCCCGGAGCGGCCGTCGAACAGGCGCGCCTTGCCGTCGCCCTGCACGAGGCGGTCGCCGTCGCGGGTGAGGGTCGTCGAGCTGAGCAGCCCGGTGATCTCCTCCTCGCGCGCACCGTCGAAGACGGGCGAGGCGATGCGCGAGCCGGCGGGGGCTTCGCGGATCTCCTCCGGGATGAGCTTCGCCCAGTCGGGCTGGCCCTCGATCTGCCAGCCGCGCGAGGCGATCCAGCCCAGATGCAGCTCCAGGACCTGCCCGACGTTCATCCGGCTCGGCACGCCGAGCGGGTTGAGGATGACGTCGACCGGGGTGCCGTCCTCGAGGAACGGCATGTCCTCCACGGGCAGGATCTTGGAGATGACGCCCTTGTTGCCGTGGCGGCCGGCGAGCTTGTCACCGTCGGTGATCTTGCGCTTGTTGGCGACGTAGACGCGCACCAGCTGGTTCACGCCCGGGGGCAGCTCGTCGCCCTCGTCGCGGTCGAAGACCTTCACGCCGATGACCGTGCCGGTCTCGCCGTGGGGGACCTTCAGGGAGGTGTCGCGCACCTCGCGCGCCTTCTCGCCGAAGATGGCGCGCAGCAGGCGCTCCTCCGGGGTCAGCTCGGTCTCGCCCTTCGGCGTGACCTTGCCGACGAGGAGGTCGCCGTCGCGGACCTCGGCGCCGATGCGGATGATGCCGCGCTCGTCGAGGTCGGCCAGCACGTCCTCCGCGACGTTGGGGATGTCGCGGGTGATCTCCTCCGGCCCCAGCTTGGTGTCGCGGGCGTCGACCTCGTGCTCCTCGATGTGGATCGAGGACAGGACGTCGTCCTGCACGAGGCGCTGCGACAGGATGATCGCGTCCTCGTAGTTGTGGCCCTCCCACGGCATGAAGGCCACCAGCAGGTTGCGGCCCAGCGCCATCTCGCCGCCGTCGGTCGACGGGCCGTCGGCCAGCACGGTGCCGACCTCGACGCGGTCGCCCTCGCCGATGACCACGCGCTGGTTGTACGCGGTGCCGTGGTTGGAGCGGCGGAACTTGGCCACGCGGTAGGTGGTCGTGGTGCCGTCGTCGTTGCTGACGGTCACCAGGTCCGCCGACACCTCGGTCGCCACGCCGGCCTTCTCGGCCACGATGACGTCACCGGCGTCGACCGCGGCGCGGAACTCCATGCCGGTGCCGACCAGCGGCGCCTCGGTCTTGACCAGCGGCACCGCCTGGCGCTGCATGTTCGAGCCCATGAGCGCGCGGTTGGCGTCGTCGTGCTCGAGGAACGGGATCATCGCGGTGGCGACGGAGACCATCTGCCGCGCGGCGACGTCCATGTAGTCGACCTCGGAGCGCGGGACGAACTCCGTCTCACCGCCCTTGGCGCGCACCAGCACGCGGGCCTCGGCGAAGGTGCCGTCCGGGTTCAGCGGGGCGTTCGCCTGCGCGATGACGAAGGCGTCCTCCTCGTCCGCGGTGAGGTACTCCACCTCGTCCGAGACGACGCCGTCGACGATCTTGCGGTACGGCGTCTCGATGAAGCCGAACGGGTTGATGCGCCCGTACGAGGACAGCGAGCCGATGAGGCCGATGTTCGGGCCCTCGGGGGTCTCGATGGGGCACATGCGGCCGTAGTGCGACGGGTGGACGTCGCGGACCTCCATGCCGGCGCGGTCGCGGGCCAGACCGCCGGGGCCCAGCGCCGACAGGCGGCGCTTGTGGGTCAGACCCGCCAGCGGGTTGGTCTGGTCCATGAACTGCGACAGCTGGCTCGTCCCGAAGAACTCCTTGATGGAGGCCACGACGGGACGGATGTTGATGAGCGTCTGCGGCGTGATCGCCTCGACGTCCTGCGTCGTCATGCGCTCGCGCACGACGCGCTCCATCCGGGACAGGCCGGTGCGGACCTGGTTCTGGATGAGCTCGCCGACGCTGCGCAGGCGACGGTTGCCGAAGTGGTCGATGTCGTCGACCTCGACGCGCACGTCGACCGGCTGACCGTTCTTGACGCCCTGCATGGTGGTCTCGCCCGCGTGCAGCTTCACCAGGAACTTGATGGTGCGGACGATGTCGTCCACGGAGAGCACGCTGGAGCTCAGCGGCTCCTCCATGCCGAGCTTCTTGTTCACCTTGTAGCGGCCGACCTTCGCCAGGTCGTAGCGCTTGGGGTTGAAGTAGAGGTTGTCGAGCAGGTTGCGCGCGGCCTCCTGCGTCGGCGGCTCGCCCGGGCGCAGCTTGCGGTAGATGTCCAGCAGGGCGTCCTCGACGCCGGCGGTGTGGTCCTTCTCCAGCGTGGCGATCATCGGCTCGTAGTCCGCGAACTCCTCGCGGATCTGCGACTCGCTCCAGCCGAGGGCCTTGAGCAGCACGGTCACCGACTGCTTGCGCTTGCGGTCGATGCGCACGCCGACGGTGTCGCGCTTGTCGATCTCGAACTCGAGCCACGCGCCGCGCGACGGGATGACCTTGGCGGTCCAGGTGTCGCGGTCGGAGGTCTTGTCCGGGACGCGCTCGAAGTACACGCCCGGGGAGCGCACGAGCTGCGAGACGACGACGCGCTCGGTGCCGTTGATCACGAAGGTGCCGCGGTCGGTCATGAGCGGGAAGTCGCCCATGAAGACCGTCTGGCTCTTGATCTCACCGGTGTTGCCGTTGATGAACTCCGCGGTGACGAACAGCGGCGCGGCGTAGGTGAGGTCGCGCTCCTTGCAGTCGTCCAGGGAGTACTTGGGCGGCTCGAAGCGGTGGTCGCGGAACGACAGCGACATGGAGCCGGAGAAGTCCTCGATCGGCGAGATCTCCTCGAAGATCTCCTCCAGGCCGGAGGTCATCGGCACGTCCAGACCGCCCTCGCGGGAGGCCGCGACGCGGTCCTGCCAGCGCTTGTTGCCGAGCAGCCAGTCGAAGCTGTCGGTCTGCAGCGCGAGGAGGTCGGGCACCTCAAGCGGTTCACGGATCTTGCCGAAGGAGTACCGTCCGGAGACGGTGCGGGCGGAGCTGTTGCCTGGTGCGGACGCTGTGCGCGAGGCGGCCAAGAGGGGTCCTTCCACGGGCCTGCGAACGTGACACGCGCTGACCTGCCCCACTCGGTCGTCCCACTGGTCGACGACCGGCCATATGACTGAAGGCAGCGCAAAACAACAAGGTACCCCGTGAAGGCGTGACTGTCCAGCCCCGTCCCGGGGCGCAGTCGACGCCGGCGCTCGGCCCCCGACGACAGCGGTGTCGTGCCGGGCGGAACGTGATGACAACCGCTGACGAGGATGGTCCCCCACCGCCCCCGCGTCAAGGCGATCCGGCCCGCTGTGGACGGCGTGTCGCGCGGGTGCCCGCGCCGAACGCACGAGGGGCGGG